>CAXMPH010000185.1:306-3313 GCA_964195055.1 uncultured Chthoniobacterales bacterium
CGCCGGATTGTTGCCCTAAAAAGTTTCGAATTTCGCTTTGCTAATGGACGGACGCGTAAACTGGTCAACACCAACCGGGTACTTCGGCAGGCACCTTTTTGTAATGGAATGAAGACAGGATATACCAACGCCGCCGGGCATTGCCTGGTCTCTAGTGGAGAAAATAAGGGGCGCGATGTCATTGCGGTTATTCTTGGGAGCAACAAAAGCCATGTTTGGAAGGACTCCGAGAAACTTCTTAAGTGGGGGTTGCGGCTTTGAGTTCCGGTCCAAGGCAGTCCACCGGCACCCTCATTGACTATGTTGCCGAGCTGAACGAGCAGCAATTGGCTGCGGTCACCTCCCCCGGCGGGGCCTCCCTCGTCATTGCGGGGGCGGGCAGTGGCAAGACCCGAACTTTGACCTACCGAGTGGCCTGGCTGCTGGAGAATGGAATCAAACCATGGAATATCCTGCTCCTTACTTTCACCAACAAGGCGGCGCGGGAGATGACCAGTCGTGTCAGTGAATTGCTGGGTCCTGATTCCGATGGAATCTGGGGTGGGACTTTCCACTCAATCGGTAACCGCATCCTTCGGCGGCACGCGGAGGCGATCGGTTTTCGGCCCAGTTTCACCATCCTCGACCGTGAGGATCAGACACAATTATTGAAGAGCACGGCCCGCGACGCCGGGGCACCTCTGAAGGATAAGCGCTTTCCCAAAGCAGACGTGCTGGCTGAGCTGTTCTCTCTCTCTTCAAATACGGGGCGTCCCCTCGAGGAAATTGTCCATGACCGTTTCGGTTATTTTGAAGGAATCACGGACACCATCACCAAGGTCCGAACCGCTTATGAGCGACGGAAAAAGGGGGCCAATGCCATGGATTTTGACGATCTCCTCATCCGAACCAACGAGCTTTTGCGGGGACATTCCGAGGTGGCGGAGCACTACCGCGAGCAGTTCCGCCATGTCCTGGTCGACGAGTACCAAGATACCAATCTAGTCCAATCGGACCTTGTTCATTTGTTGGGCTCGAAACATGGAAATATCATGGTGGTGGGGGATGACGCCCAGTCGATTTATTCTTGGCGCGGGGCCAATTTTGAAAACATTCTTAAGTTTCCTGAACGCTACGAGGGGGCACGAACTTACCAGATCGAGACAAACTACCGCAGCGTTCCTGGTATCTTGGAAGTGGCCAATGCGGCGATCAAGGGGAATGCCCGTCAATTCGAGAAAAATCTGCGGGCCTGGCGCAAGGAAGGTGCTCGACCGATCTTGGCCGAGCTACCGACCAACAACGACCAAGCCAGCTACGTCGTCTCGCAAATCCTCGAACTTAATCGTCAGGGGCTCGAGTTTCGTGAAATGGCGGTACTCTATCGGGCCCATTTCCACTCGATGGAGATTCAGCTTGAATTGACCCGCCGAGGGATCCCTTTCGAACTCACCAGCGGCCTCCGGTTTTTTGAGCAAGCCCACATTAAAGATGTGGCGGCCTTCTTGAAGTTTTCCATCAATCCGACGGATGAAACCGCCTTTCGCCGGATGGTTCGTCTCTTGCCAGGGGTGGGAGAAAAGACGGCGGATAATCTGTGGTCGGTGGTCAAGGCAGGGATTGCCTCTACGGCTCCCTTTGGTGAGGTCCTGCGCTTAGCCAAGCCCCCCTCTCGGGCTGCTAAGATTTGGGAGCAGTTGGCTGACACCCTCGAAGAAATCGCTCCGGAACGGAAGCCGATCGCTCCGGATCGGGCCATGGAAACAATCATGGAGGCCTTCTATGAAGAGTACATGAAGGCGGAGTTTGCCAATTATGAAAATCGGCGTGAAGATTTGCGTACTCTCACTGGCTACTCCCGTCAGTTTAGTTCGACCGAGGACTTTCTTGCTCAGGTTGCCTTGCTCACCAACGTCGATGGTGCCGGTTCCAAGCGGGATACCGATACAGATCGGGTGGTACTTTCTTCGGTGCACCAAGCCAAGGGCTTGGAGTGGCGGGCAGTTTTCGTGGTTTGGCTCAGCGAGGGGATGTTCCCCGGATCACGTTCAGTGGAAGATCCCCAAGCATTAGAGGAAGAACGGCGTCTTTTTTATGTCGCGGTCACCCGCGGGCGCGACCACCTCCATCTTTGTTACCCACAGATTCGCCTCAACAGTGGCTACGGAGAACCATTTCAACGACGTTCACGATTCATTGCCGAACTGCCTGAGCATCTCCTCGATAAACCCGGGGCCGATGAGGCACCGAGAAAGCCTCGGGCGGCGGTGGTGAAAAAGCCCGCCAGTGGCGACTGGTGGTACTGAGAAGTACGAGGAGAAGCTTTCCTCAACCTCACCTGACGGAGCCTTGCCTTAGGCTAATTCTTGGCGTCTGAACCAGGGGAAGGCGCCGGGATAGAAACCGCTCCCCCTTTGATCAGCTCTATAACGAGGAGGATGCCTCGGGGGGTGACCTTGACTCCGGGAAGGAGGGCTTCCGCAGCGAGAGATTTTTCGCCTAGATCATGGCCGCAGACTGCAAAAATCACCCCATGCTTGATCATTTTGGCAACCTGCTCGGCGTAGGGATTGGATTCTTCCGTCCCGGTTTCGGCTCCGTAAGCTGCGTTGTTAAGGATGATCGGGATGGCATTGTCATCGATTACCGCCGTAATGGTGCCTTTGATATCTGATGTTTTGTAGGCATCTGTCAGGTCCTCCAGCATGGAGAGGCCCGCCGGTTCACTTCCCGCCATTTGCAGGCCATCAATATAAAGGACACAGTCTGCTTCTTTGAGGGAGATCGGTAGGGTGCCCTCTTCGGCTTGCACCGGAATGAGGGAAGCGAAAAAGAAAAAGAATGTTGCGGCTAAGAGAAAATGCATGACCAGCGAATTAAAGACGAGGTCGCCTTTGGTCAATCAATTTCTCTGAGGATAAAACGGTAGCGAGATAGATTCTTGTCCAATAAATCCGTGTATTTCTGCTTCGCCAGATTTCCAAGTAATGATGACTGCTCCACACTTTTCTTGATGGAAAAGCTTGGC
>CAXMPH010000186.1:0-3259 GCA_964195055.1 uncultured Chthoniobacterales bacterium
TTCAGGCTGGGGTGCAAAGGATCGTCATCAACACCCACCAATTACCGGGTGAGTTTGTCCGGCTCTTTCCGGAGTACCCTGAGACTTCGACCTACGCCGGAGTGCCTGTCTTCTTCCGCCATGAACCCAAACTGCTGGAGACGGCGGGCGGGTTAAAGAATGTGGAAGACCTTCTCTTGCCTGGACCTGTTCTGGTCCACAATGGTGACATTCTGGCCGAGACGGATCTCTCGGCACTAATCGAGGCCCACCAGCGTAGCGGAGCGCTTTGCACCCTTGCCCTCCGCACCTCTGGGGGGCCCATGAGGGTCAGTTTTGATCTGGCGAGTGGGCAGGTACATGACTTCCGAGGCACTCTGGGTTCTCTGGCTCCTCGTTTTCTTTTCACCGGCGTTTGCGTCGTTGACCCCCTCCTGCTGCGGAGGATCTCCGCCGGGCAAGCTGTCTCCTTTGTTCCGGTTTGGTTGGATGCCCTGAGATCTGGTGAAAAAATTGCTGGGGTGGTCCTTGACCAGGGGGTTTGGCGCGACATTGGAACCGTGGCGGAGTACCTGCGTATTCATGATGATCTTGCCACAGGTGAGGTAAACTTGGTGGCTCCTGCCACCGCTCTACCCGGCTGGCCCATCTGGCAAATGCCCGATGCTGAGGTGGCGGAGGATGCCATTCTCTCTGGATGGAATTGGCTTGGCCCGGACTGTGTCGTGGGTGACAGGGCTCGTCTCTCCCGCAGCGTACTGTGGGCCGGATCGAAGGTCACCGCCGAGGCCGAGGTGGTTGGCTCGGTTATTCGTGAGGGAATGATCGCCTCCGGGGAAGTGAACAATTTGGTGGTATGAACGGTCTTTTTTCGTGGGTTGAATCTGCCTATCCGTCGGTTGCAGGTGGGACTTGGACGCCGGTCAACCGAGGTGGTTCGGACCGTCAATTCTGGCGTGGGAGCGGAACAGCCACTGGCCTCATTGCCGTCTCTTACGCGGGGGAGAAAAAGGAAAACAGACTCTACTCCAAGTGCGCCGAGTTTCTCTCTTCCCATGGGGTTGGGGTGCCGGAGGTGCGGGCCCATCATGAGGAATCTCGCTGGCTCCTGCTCGAAGATGTTGGTGTCGAGGATTTGTGGTCGCATCGGATGGAGCCGTGGGAGGTGCGCCGCGTTCTTTATGGTCAAGCCCTAGAGCAGATCGGACGGATGCACACCCTCGATCTGGGCAAGGCAGAGGCTCTGGATGTCTTGCAGGAACCCTTTGACGCCGGGCTTTATCGGTGGGAGCAGGATTATTTTTTTAAATATTTTCTCGGTCTGGATCAGGCTGAGCTCCTGCGGCGAGCGGTTCCGCTGGAGAAGCAGGCGGCAGACCTAGCGGCCTTGCCCAGAGTTTTGATCCACCGGGATTTTCAATCACAAAATGTCATGGTCCGCCACGGCCGGGTTACCCTAATTGACTTTCAGGGGATGCGGGCAGGGTTGGCCGGCTATGACCTCGCCTCCCTAGTCTACGATCCCTATGTCCCGATGACCCCGGAGGAGATGGAAGAGCTCTCGAATGTTTATGCCTCCCTCGTTGGACGTTCCGACCGGGAGACGTGGGGGCAAGAAATGCGAGCTGCCGGCCGCCAGAGGTTGATGCAGGCCTTGGGGGCTTACGGTTTTCTAGGCCAAGTTCAAGGTAAGCCATCCTTCTTAGAGCATATCCCTGCAGCAGCGGAGCGGCTTATCTCTCTCTGTCAGGACGAGGCTTGGCAGCCACTGGCCTCGGCGGTGGGCCTCGCTCTGACCAGAACCCAGACCGGCTCTAAAGAGGTCTCCCCCTGAGAGTGTTTTTTGGGTTCTTCCTCGTCCCTCTCAATATGTTCTAGTTCCTTTGATGAAGAAAACGACTCTGGTTATTGAAAACGTTCAACCCCTTCTCAATTGCGGGCGGTACCCGGTCAAACGGGTGGCTGGGCAAACCATGCGGGTCAGCGCCGATGTGTTTAAGGACGGGCATGATGCGATCGCGGTGATGCTGCAGTGGCGCCAAGTTGGGACAAGGTCGTGGCGGGAAATCCAGATGCTCGCTGAGGGTAACGACGTTTGGTCTGGGGTCTTTCCCTTGGAGGAGGTTGCGGACTACGAGTTCACCATTGAGGCTTGGCCTGATAGTTACGCCTCCTGGCGGGAGGAAATTTCGAGAAAGAGTGCGGGCGGGGCTAATGATCTTTCATCAGAGGCTCTCGAAGGAGCCCAGTTGCTCAAGTCTGGGGCCAAGCGGGCCGGGCGCAAGGCTGGGGCGAAGGAGTTGGGTCTGGCAGCCGAAGCTCTCGCGGTGGCTCATGGTGAGGCCACGGAGATTTTGGCCGCACGAGAGGATTTGGCAGCTTGGATGGCGGCTTATCCAGATCGCACCTTCTCGACTAAGTTTCGGCCCTGGGGGCGGGTTACCGCGGATCGTGCCCTCGCCCTTTTTGGGGCGTGGTATGAGTTTTTTCCTCGTTCGGCGGGAGGGGACGGTAGCCATGGGTCAACTTTTCGGGATTGTCTGGCGCGGCTAGATGACGCCAAGGCGATGGGGTTTGATATTATTTACTTTCCGCCGATCCACCCGATTGGGCAAAGCAAGCGCAAGGGAAGAAATAACTCGCTCGTCTGTCAGCCAGACGATCCTGGGGTGCCTTATGCCATCGGGAACCGGCACCAAGGCTGCCCGCATGGCGGGGGCCACCTTGATGTGGCTCCCGAGCTAGGAACCTTGGAGGATTTTGTCTGGCTGGTTGGTCAGGCCAAGAAGCGGGGTTTAGAAATTGCTCTGGATTTTGCCCTCAATTGTTCGCCGGATCATCCCTATGTGGCGGACCATCCCGAGTGGTTCTTTCATCGCCCAGACGGCTCGATCAAATACGCGGAAAACCCGCCCAAAAAATATGAGGATGTCTATCCCATTGATTACCATAATGCTGCTTGGTCGGAGCTGTGGGAAGAGTTGAAGAATGTTATCCTCTGGTGGGCTGGACATGGGGTTCGGACTTTCCGGGTCGATAATCCGCACACTAAGCCGGTAGCCTTCTGGGAGTGGCTCATGACCGAGACGCGGAAGAAGTTTCCCGACCTCATCTTTTTGAGTGAAGCCTTCACCAAGCCAAAAATGATGCACGTGCTAACCTCTATCAAAACTCTTGGCTCAAATTTTTGGCTTGGTGGTGGCTCAATCCGTAATTTGGTATGGGACAACATGCACAACATAAAAGAAAAGCCCGAACAAGATTATGATGTCATACATTA
>CAXMPH010000187.1:0-3250 GCA_964195055.1 uncultured Chthoniobacterales bacterium
CTTCACCTGATTGCTGTCCGCTTGAGTGACATGGTTGGTCAGCCAGGCGTCATAGAAGGTTTGGAGATCGGCCGGCCCGAGGAGTGAGGTTAACTTTTCTTTCCAGTCATGCTGGGCTGGGGCTTGCTTGGAGGAATTCATGAGATAGCCCTCCATGACCATCCAGTTGCCGAAATTGACCGCGTCGAGGATGACCTCTTGGTTGTTCTCGCTATTGACTATGCGGGTGCCGCTGACCTGGAGCAGTGTTCCGCAGGCTGCCCCCGGGAGGAGGGCGAGGCAAAGCACCAGAAAAAAGGGGAAGTCGCGCACTCTCACAAGTTACCCCCCCTCCAAAATCTGGCAATTCCCTCCTTTGAGGGAGATCGACTGAGGCAGGAGAGGATAAGATGAGATCGTCCCGTGATAAGAAATCAGCCTTGAAGGGCGCCATCCCTAGGACTCTTGTCCTGCTGGACCGACGACGGGGGTTCAGCGCTTCTCGGTCCAAGGCTGGAACAATACCCTGTCTTCTCGGAGGAACCGCCGATCATGCCAGCGAGACGGTGTCGCCTAGCCCCGCCAATAGAGGTCGACATACTCTTGGACAGGCATGGATTCCAGTCTCTCTTGACTGAGGCTGATCTTGAGCAAGTGGTCGCACTCTGGCTCGTTGTATTTCCTCGTAAGATTGTGTCGAAATTTGTCGATTAATTTGGGGATACCTTCCTCTCTTCGCCTTTTATGGCCCACGGGATATTCCACGGCAACTTTGTCCGAGGTGGTGCCGTCGCTGTAAAAAATTTGGACGGCGTTGGCAATCGACCTCTTTTCTGGATCGAGGTAGTCCCTGCTGTATTGGGCGCTCTCTTGGCAAATCATCTTCTGCCGGAGCAGGTCGATTCTCGGGTCGGAGGCACAGCTGTCCTCATAGTCTTGGGCGGTTAGATTGCCTCGGAGGAGGCCGACCGCCGTCATGTACTGGAGACAGTGGTCTCGATCTGCTGGGTTATTTAAGGGGCCGTCCTTATCAATAATCCGCAGGGCCGACTCATGGGTCGTGAGAACGATTTTCTCAATCTCTTGGATTTTCTCTACGGAGTCTCATTTCTCGATATTGAGTGGATGGAGAAGGAGAGCGCATTCGACGGCCGTTTGAGCATGGAACTCGGCGGGAAAGGAAATTTTAAAGAGGATGTTTTCCATGACATAGCTGCCGTAGTCCCGCGGGAGCTTGAATGGTTTTCCTTGGAAGAGGACATCATAGAATCCCCAAGTTTTAGCAGAGAGCGCCGTGGGGTATCCCATCTCACCCTTCATCGTCATGAGAGCGAGGTTGACGGCCCGGCTGGTGGCGTCACCAGCTGCCCATGATTTTCGCGACCCCGTGTTGGGAGCGTGCCGGTAGGTTCTCAGGCTCTGGCCATCGATCCAAGCGTTGGAGAGGGCATTGATAATATCGGTTTTCGATCCCCCGAGCATTTGTGTCACAACCGCGGTGGAGGCAATTTTCACCAAGACCACATGATCCAAGCCGACCCGATTAAAGCTGTTTTCTAAAGCGAGCACTCCCTGGATCTCGTGGGCTTTGATCATCGCTGTCAGGACGTCCTTCATCGAGAGTGGCTCCTCACCTTGAGCGAGGCGGGTGCGCGCGAGCCAGTCGGCCGTTGCTAAAATTCCGCCTAGGTTATCGGAGGGGTGGCCCCATTCGGCGGCGAGCCAGGTATCGTTAAAGTCTAGCCACCTTACCATCGCCCCAATATTGAAGGCTCCACGGACAGGATCTAGCTGGTGGGGCGTTCCGGGGATTTTCGTCCCATGTGGAACAACGGTTCCCTCGACGACAGGCCCGAGGAGTTTGGTGCAAGCAGGGTAATCTAAGGCCTCAATACCGCAGCCTAGGGTGTCGATGAGACAGATGCGGGCGGTTTGGTAAGCCTCTTCACTCTCGATGACGTAATCGCAAACGTAGTCGGCAATGTCCGATAAAACTTTGTCCGGTGCAGTGGGGTTTTTTGGGGTGGGGTACGACATGGAATGACTGAGACTACCTTTCGGCTAGGGCGGGCACAGGCCTGTTTTCTGGCCCGGTGTAGTGGGCGCTGGGTCTGATGATTTTATTATCAATTCTCTGCTCGATCACGTGACCGGCCCATCCGGTGGTTCGGGAGATAACGAACAGCGGGGTAAACATGGCCGTAGGTATCCCCATAAGGTGGTAGCTGGAGGCGCTGTACCAATCTAAATTGGGAAACATTTTTTTCTCCTCCCACATGACCGTCTCAATGCGCTCCGAGATATGATAGAGCTTCATCTCTTGGGCATCCTGAGAAAGCTCCTCCGCGACTTTTTTGATACAGTCATTTCTGGGATCTGCCACGGTGTAGACAGGGTGACCAAATCCAAGGATGATTTCTTTGGCTGCCATTCTTTTGCGGATGTCTCGTTCCGCTTCGTCCGGATCTTGGTAGCGGGCAATGATCTCCATCGCTGCCTCATTGGCGCCCCCGTGCTTGGCTCCTCGCAGAGCGCCGATGGCTCCGGTGACTGCCGAATATATATCGGAGAGAGTTCCCGCGATGACTCTTGCCGTAAAGGTTGAGGCGTTGAATTCATGCTCGGCGTAAAGAACCAGCGAGGTATTCATCGCCCTCGCATGAAGCTGGGTGGGAGAGCGTCCGTGCAAGAGCTTGAGAAAGTGGGCGGCAATGCTTTTTTCCTCGGAGGTCAGCTCGATTCGTTTGTCGAAATGAGAAAAGTGATACCAGTAGAGAAGAATTGAGCCAAAACATGAGATCATTCGGTCCGCCAGATCCTTGGCTTGCTTGGCCTCCCTATCTGGGGATTCCGGCTCCAAGGTTCCCAACATGGAGCAACCCGTCCGCATCACGTCCATGGGGTGGGCGCTTTGAGGAATTTGCTCTAGGACATGCTTGAGAGGGGCCGGGAGATCTCGGAGATTTTTTAGCTTATGCTCATAAGCGGTCAGCTCTGAACGGTTGGGTAAGCTGCCGTGAATCAGAAGATGAGCCACCTCCTCGAAGGAGCAAGAGCCAGCGAGATCGATGATGTCATAACCACGGTAGTGGAGATCGTTGCCGGTCTGGCCGACGCTACATAAGGAGGTGTTTCCGGCTTCAACGCCGGCGAGGGCGACACCTTTTTTTACTTTTCGCATGGTATTTTCGCTCATTGTTTGCCTCCTTTTTCATTTTCCTTCTGGAAAAGCTCATCCAACTTTTGTTCGTAGCGGTGGTAATCCAGATGG
>CAXMPH010000188.1:0-3230 GCA_964195055.1 uncultured Chthoniobacterales bacterium
GCCATTTTTCTAATCAACGATTCGAGTTCGATGGCAGACTCGGTCATAAAAATGCGGGCCGAAGGAGCGAGGTAGTCTTCCTCTGCTCCAGGAGCTAAGGCAATAAATTTGTCGCCGATCAGGCCAGCGGTGCGGATGGAAGCCATGGTGTCGGAGGGAAGCTGGACGCTGGAAATAATTTCTAGGTCGGCGATGGCACTGTAGTCAGTCGGATCGAGTCTGACCCCCTCGACACGCCCCACCGTCACCCCAGCCAGCTTGACACTGGCTCCGGTATTAAGTCCTCCGGTGTTAGCGAATCGTGCCTCAATCCCGTAGGTATCGGCACCAATGATGGCCCCCGCTCCGAGCCTGACCGTCAGGTAGGCCAAGGCGGCGATACCGACAATCATAAAGAGGCCGACTCCGAGTTCGATATGCTTGTTCCTCATCACTAAATGTCCTTGTCGTCGTCCAAGTTTTTTAAGGCTGTTCTTAGGGCATCGGGGCTGTCTCGAAATGAAATTACCACGGGGTGCTGTGAATCTGCGAATTCAGTTGGTGTTCCGTTGAAACAAATATGCCCATGATAAAGCAAGGTGACAATACTGCTAACAAGCAAGGCCTCGACGACATCGTGGGTTACGATGACGGCGGTGAAGCCGAAGTGCGCCTGATATTTGGCGATCATGGTCAAAACAGCATTGCGCCTCAGAGGATCGAGTCCGGCGGTTGGCTCGTCGAAGAAGACTATCTCTGGCTGGGTAACGATCGCGCGCGCCAAAGCGAGCCGCTTTTGCATTCCGCCCGAAAGTGTCGCTGGGTAATCATCCGCGTGCTCGCCTAACTCAAGTTGCTCAAGAGCTTGCCGCGATCGCTGGACAATTTCAGAAGAGGGCAGCTTGGTTGTCTGCTCTAGGGGAAGGGAGACGTTCTCTAGGGCGGTGAGCGAGTCAAATAGTGCGTTGCCTTGAAAAAGAAAACTAGAACGACGATAGAAAGATTGGCGGTCGGCCTTGCTCTGAAAATCCAATAGATCCCCGTCGAAAAGGATGGACCCAGCATCGGGCTTTTCCACGTTGGCAAGACACTTGAGAAGGACCGACTTCCCTGCTCCGCTGGGGCCGAGCACACTAAAGATGCTGCCGCGCGACACGGAGAAATTCACCCCGCGGAGGACGGCACGTCCTGCGAAACTTTTCGTCAGCCCCTCGACTTGTAAAAGCGGACGGGTTCCCTCACCCGGTTGGTCAGTCCGTTTCGTCGGGGGCGATGGGGTGGAGCGATTCATCGATTCAGACCAAGAGAGAGGTGATGGCGTAGTCTAGGGCGAGGACGCTGATACTGGAGAGCACCACCGCTCGGGTGGTGGCAGCGCTCACCGCCCGGGCCCCTGCAACGCCGTGGATGAGATGGGCATGAAAGCCTTGGTAAGCACAAATGCTGATCGTGAGAATGCCGAAGCTTACGGATTTGAGGAGGCACTCCAATACGTCTGGAACTTCAACGGCACGTTCCACGGCAGACCAATAGACCCCAGGATCCACCCCGAGCAAAAGCGATCCAGAAAGGCTGCCCCCCCAGAGTCCGACCGCGACAAAAAGGGCGGTCTGGATCGGAAAGACAATCGCAGCAGCGATCAGCCTCGGAGCAACGAGATAGCCGTGGATGCTGGCGCCCATCGTTTCCAGGGCATCGATCTGCTCGGAATTCCGCTGGATCCCCAGCTCGGCAGCCAAAGCTGACCCGGCCTGCCCCACCAGCATGAGGGCGGCAAGGACGGGAGCCATTTCCCGAACCAAACTGAGGGAGACAAGTGCTCCAAGGAGCCCTTCTGAGCCGAATCGGTTGAGTTGATAGTAGCCCTGAAGCCCGAGGACAAGGCCGGTAAAAGTGCCGACGATGAGGATGACGGGCAAACAGCGAAAACCCTGCTCGTAGAGTGAGTGAGCCACGCGGCCAAGGAGGCGCCGGGTAGCCAGTACCTCCATGAACGAGCGAGCGACAAATAAGAAGAAATCACCGAGTTCTCTAACTCGGGCGATTGTTGCTTCTCCAATTTTCGCGACCACACCATAGGATATGTCATAAGCGCGACCTGCTTGCAAAGCTTGGGAGCACCGGCTTGTCTGGCGCGTTATAAGCTCTATTCTCCGCCTCATGTCCCCCGAGAACCTACGCCGTCTCGATAAAAAGCACCTCTGGCATCCTTTCACCCAGATGCGCGCTTGGTCTGCCCCAGACCATGATCCGCTGGTGATTGCTTCGGGGCGCGGCAGTGTCCTTGTCGACCTTGAGGGTCGAGAATATTTGGATGGCAACAGCTCGATCTGGACAAATATCCACGGGCACGCCCATCCACGCCTGGTCGGTGCGATCCAGGAGCAGGCGGCGCAGTTGGCCCATAGTTCGTTTCTTGGTTTGACCAATGAGCCAGCCATCCGCCTCGCCGAAAAACTTGTCCGCCTTTTTCCGCCCGACACCTTGACCAGAGTTTTCTACTCAGACGACGGTTCCACCGCCATTGAAGCGGCTTTGAAAATGGCGATGCAGTTTCACCAGCTAACGGGGCATCCCGAGCGGTCTCGCTTTGCCGCCTTCGAGAACGCCTACCATGGCGACACCGCTGGGGCAGCCAGTCTCGGGGGGATCGGCACTTTTCAGGACAGGTTTGCCCTTCTCAGCTTTCCCGTGCAACGGCTTGATGGTTTATCCGCCCTAGAAAACCTCGACGAGGAGGCTCGGTCGACCTTGGCCGCGGTGGTGATCGAGCCGATCATCCAAGGCGTGGCAGGTATGCGCCCCTGGCCGGAAGGCCTCCTCAAGGAACTGCGTCGTTGGTGCGACCAACACGGAGTGCTTCTCATCCTCGACGAGGTCATGACGGGGTTTCGTCGAACCGGAAAAATGTTCGCCTGTGAGCGGGAAGAGGTGTTGCCAGATTTTATGGCGTTGGCCAAAGGGCTGACCGGCGGGACGATGCCGCTGGCGGCAACTCTGACAACCGAAAAAATTTTTACGGCCTTTCTCGGCGAGCACGAGGAGATGAAGACCTTTTTTTACGGGCACAGCTACTGCGGTAATCCCCTGGGCTGCGCTGCCGCCTTGGCGAGCCTCGATCTTTTTGAGGAGGAGAAGACTCTCGAAAAACTGCAACCAAAGATTAGTTTCCTCAGCAGTTTGCTGAGAGACCTCGTCGAGGAGCCCCACGTCGGGGATATTCGGCAATGTGGCTTCATCGCCGGGATCGA
>CAXMPH010000189.1:0-3219 GCA_964195055.1 uncultured Chthoniobacterales bacterium
CGGACGCCGCTCCACCGCGACGAGGCGTCGCTGGAGAGCCTTCTCAGCTTCTCTCTGCATCTTCAGATCCAAGGTCGTGTGAATACGAAACCCTCCGTTCATGGCACGCTCGTAGCCAAGGGAAGCAATGGCCTGCTGGCGGACATAATCCATGGCATAAGACTGCTTGATCGGGTCAAAACGCTCTTGCACCAGCAGAGGCTGATCTACCGCCGCCTCGTACTCGGCGTAACTGAGCGCCCCCATACCATACATTTGACGAAGAACGGAATCTCTACTGGCTTGGGATGCCTTAGGATTTGTCCATGGAGAGAGGCCATTGGGGGCTTTTAAGAGACCAGCCAAGGTGGCCGCTTGACCGGCGGAAATATCAGCGGCAGACAAACCGAAGTATCCCCGGGCCGCGGCATCAGCTCCGTAGAGCCCGCTACCGAAGTAGACTCGGTTCAAATACAACTCCATGATTTTCTCCTTGGAAAAACTCTCCTCTATTCGGTGGGCCAAGCTTATCTCAAGCAGCTTGCGCCGGTAGGTACGCTCTTTCAGGTCGAACGAATTTCGAGCCAGCTGCTGGGTAACCGTGCTGGCCCCCTGCCGGATGCGGCCCGCGGTGTAGTTGGCCACCGCCGCCCGGGCAATCCCCTGATAATCCACCCCATCATGACTCCAAAACTTTTGATCTTCTGTCGCCACCACCGCCTCGACTAAAAATTTGGAAAGCTGGCTATAATTTACCGGATTTCGATTCTGGATAAAAAACTTTCCCACCATGGTGCCATCTCGGCTGTAGACCAAAGAGGCTGATTCCATTTTTTCTAGCCCCGTCAGGTCAAACTGCTTGGCAAGTTCGGAAAACTCATACCGAACCGAGAGAGCGAAAAGGCCAGCCACGAGGACGCCCAGACCCATAAGCAACAAGGGCACAAAAATGAACCAACGCCGGAGCGGTCGCTTTTTCGACGACGGCTCAATTTTTTCCCAAGAATAAGCAGGGCGTGGCATACCAAGTTTTTTCCATAGATCCTTCCTGCTGGCAACGTCATTGACTGGATCGCTAAATTTCCAGCGACTCGACTTAAGCCCGACATCGCGGCAGGGTAAACTCCATGATGGACCCCGGCCGATCCTGCCTCAGGCCTATTCTTTACTGGGACGGAGACTGCGACTTTTGCCGTCGGTGGGTCGATCGCTGGGCTCACACTACCGACGGAAGCGTCGACTTTCAGACACTTCAAGAGGCTCCTTCCCCGATTCAAACGGCTGCGGGTGGCCTGCCCTTTCAGCGTATCGTCCTCGTCCAAGCCGATGGCACCCTCGTTACTGGAGCAGAAGCGGCCCTTTCAGCCCTAGCTGGCAAAGACCGAGACGCGGCCCGGGCCTACAGCCTCTACCGCCGACTACCTTGGGTCGGCTCCGCCATGGAGAGGGGCTACGCTTGGGTGGCCCGTCACCGAGAGTTAGGGGGGCAGTTGACCCGACTTTTTTGGGGACACACTACTAGGGTCCCTTCCTACCAAGTTTCGGGAGACCTTTTTCCCCGCCTGATTGGCCTCATTTTTCTTTTTGCCTTCATTTCCCTGTGGACCCAAATCCACGGCTTGGCCGGTTCACAGGGTATTCGTCCCGTGGCCGAGCACCTCGAAGCGGTGAAGGCTCACGGCTCTGTCGACGGGAGCTCATGGAAGAGTCTGGTCCTTATGCCGTCTCTACTCTGGCTCGGCAGCGGAGACGCCATGCTCCATTTCTGGCTTGGCCTGGGGGCGTTCGCCTCAACCCTTCTCCTTTTCGGCTGCTTTCCCGCCCCTGCCGCGCTGGTGGCGTGGGCTTGCTACCTTTCTTTCGCGGCAGCCGTACCCGTTTTTCTCAATTTTCAATGGGACGGACTTTTACTCGAGACCGGCTTCCTCCTTATTTTTTACGTCCCTTGGTCATGCCGTCTCCGACGAGGCTGTTCGGCTCCCTCGCGGATGGGGCGCCTGCTCATCTGGTGGTTGCTCTTCCGTATTATTTTCGAGTCCGGGGTGGTCAAGCTCTATGGCTTTGATACCACCGGTACCAATGCATGGCTGGAGGGAACGGCTTTATCCTACCACTACTTTACTCAACCCATTCCAGTTTGGACTAGCTGGTGGCTGGCCATTTTCCCCCAGTGGTTCCATCTCGTTTCCCTCGTGGGCCTCTTCACCGTTGAGTTGGTTTTGCCTTTCTTCATCGCCGGCCCCCGTCGCCTCCGCATCATCGCTTTTTCGGGGATTAGCGGCTTGATGATTCTCATCATGGCCTCCGGCAACTACGGATTTTTCAACCTTCTCGTTCTCGCTCTCGCCCTCTCACTGGTCGACGACAGCTGGTGGCCATCAAGAGTGCGCCGCTGGTGGGAAGGCACCCGCACCTCCCACCGCCACGCAGTGGCGGGAGCCAACCGGATCCGCAATCGGATCCTTCCTTGGCTAGCCGCTGTTCTCATCATCATCACCGGTCTCCAGCTCCTCGCCGTCCTCAGGCTGGGTCCCCCGAAGTGGGTGGGATCCGTCATAGATCCCGTGATGGCTTGGCGGAGCACCAACTCCTACGGACTATTTCGGGTCATGACCACCGAGCGACCCGAACTCACCATCGAGAGCAGCTCAGATGGAGTTCGGTGGTATCCCTACCGATTCACCTACAAAGTGGATGGGGAACGAAATGCTCTTCCGTTTTTCCTCCCTCATATGCCAAGACTGGACTGGCAAATGTGGTTCGCTGCCCTGGAATTTCGCAACAGCGGCCGCCTCCCCGGCTGGTTTTCTCCCTTTCTGCAACGTCTCGGCGAGAAATCCCCCTCGGTTCTCAGCTTGCTCGAAGTCGCCCCTCATCCCCACCGCACTACCCGAGCTTTCCGTATCCGCCTCGACCTCCTTACCTTCGCCCCTCCCCCATTACGAAAAGAGACCGGACAAGTTTGGCAAGTCACCCCGCTCCCTCGGTACACCGTCCAAGTCGATGGCCTGCCTCGCGATTAAGTCCTCACCGGGTGGAAGGGGCCTGCAACCCGACAAGGCCGCCGGCGTAGCCGGTCATTTCTAAGTAGCCACGGCCGGTCACCTGACCGCCATCCCGTCCTCCCACCGCCCGAACGGATCCTTCCCAGTAGGAGATAGGCTGCAAGGCTAATTCCTGATTATCCAAGGCGGCAGACACCTCAAGTTCCAACTCAAGTTTGGGAATCTTCAAAATCCA
>CAXMPH010000190.1:0-3217 GCA_964195055.1 uncultured Chthoniobacterales bacterium
CATCAAGAGGATCCTCGCTGTCCTCTGAGCGACCAGCAGATCGTGCGGCGTTTGCAGGAGGATGGCTTGCCAGTGGCGCGGCGTACCGTGGCAAAATATCGGGAAGCTCTGAAGATTTTGCCCAGTCATTTACGAAAATCCTTTTGAGTGGAGGTGGCCCTAAGGAGAATGGGGGAACTATGTCGATATTGAACGAGGAAGCAGTACGTGATGCCTTGCGCTTGGTTAAATTCCCTGGTTTTAGCAGGGACATTGTTTCCTTCGGGCTCGTTGAGTCGATCCAGATCAAAGGCGACGAGGCGGTGGTCAAGTTGTCCTTGGCCGTGGAGGATCCCCAAGTCGCTCAACAAATCCATCGTGAGTGCATGGAGAGGCTGGCTGGCCTTCCAAGCCTGCGGGCGCCGCATGTGCTGATCGATTTAAAAAAAGCGCCGGGAGCAGCCTCGCCGGGGGCAACTAAGATCGATGGAGTGACCCATGTCATCGCGGTGGCTAGTGGCAAGGGTGGGGTGGGAAAGAGTACGGTTGCTTCCAATTTGGCTCAGGCTCTCAGTCTGTCTGGTGCCCGTACTGGATTGTGTGACTGCGATCTTTATGGTCCGAGCATCGCCCTCATGTTCGGCACGACGGAGCAACCTGCGGCCACAGAAGATAACCGGATCGTGCCGATCGAGCGTTATGGGCTAAAGCTGATGTCGATGGGTTTTTTGAGTGACCCCAATACCCCGGCGGTGCTTCGTGGGCCGATGGTAACCCGCTACACTCAGCAGTTTCTTCGTCAGGTTGACTGGGGTGAACTTGATTTCCTCATTCTGGATCTCCCCCCGGGGACCGGGGATATTCAATTAACGGTAGTGCAGACGGTGGCGTTGGCCGGCGTGGTGGTGGTGACCACTCCCCAAGAGGTCGCCCTGATCGACGCCCGCAAAGCGGTGGCCATGTTCGACAAAACCAACGTTCGCGTTCTGGGGATCGTAGAAAATATGAGCTACTTTTTGTGCCCGAGTGACGGGGTCCGCTATGATATTTTTGGACATGGTGGTGGGGAAAGGGAGGCTAGTCGTTTAGGGGTTCCCTTACTTGGTGAGATACCCATCGACATGGCTACGCGTGAGGCCAGCGATACAGGAATGCCTTTAGTGGCCCGCTCTCAAGATAGCCCAATCGGTCGAGAATTTATGAAAATTTCTCAAGCGGTACGTGCTGCTGCAGAAACGCCTGTGTCTGATTAGGAGGGAAGTCTGCTGGGGTTGTCCTTGAGAGTTCTTGACCACGCCTCAGTGGCGTGGCACTACTCCCCTTTATGGATATTCCGTTCAAGGATGGTGCCAGCCTCGTCCGTAACTCCACTCTCTATCGAGAATTTGTGGCGGAGCGTGAAGAGATTTTGCGTCACAAGTGGATCGAGAGTGAAAAAGTCGGCCATGATATCGGATTCGAGCGGGCCCTTCTCGATTGGGTTATGCGACACCGCACGACATGGCGCTCCAGCCGGGTACGTTCCTCACCTGATATTTCTTCGGTCAATTGAATGAGGTGCTGACGCTTGGGCGCCGCCTGTGGCAGGTTAGGGTTTGATGACGTCTTCTATGCCTTCCTCCCAACTGCTCGACGCGGCCGGGGTCGAACTAGCGATTGAGCGACTGAGTGACACTTTGGTTCTTGGACTTGAGGGGGTCAGTCCTATTTTCCTCGCAGGAATTCCTACCCGTGGGGTTGTCCTGGCCAAGCGCTTGCAGTCTTCCCTAGCTGCTCGGGGAGTGACCTGCGACTGCGGGGCCGTCGATATTGCGATGTACCGAGACGATCTGGGATTACGGGAAGAGGTTGTGGTGGTGAGGGATACCAAACTCCCGATTAATTTGGAGAGCTGGACGGTTGTCTTGGTTGATGACGTGCACCAAACCGGACGTACCGCCCGTGCGGCGATCGAGGCGGTACTGGGTTTCGGTCGTCCCCGACGCATCTTTTACGCTGTGCTGGTTGATCGAGGCGGCCGAGAATTACCAATTCGTCCTGATTTTACCGCCACCGAGTTATCCGTTGGGGCCAATTCCCAAATGCGAGTCCGGTTAATAGAAGTCGATGGGGAGGAGGGGATTTTTGAGGAATGAATTGGACCCGCAAAGATTTGCTAGCGCTAGGGGATCTCACGGCAGATGAGATCACCCTCATCCTAGATACCGCAGCGGGTTTTAAAGTCGTCGGGCAACGCCGGCTTAAAAAAGTCCCTAGTTTGCGTGGTAAAACCTTGGTCAATTTGTTCGTCGAGGCGAGCACCCGAACGCGAACCTCCTTTGAGCTGGCGGCGGTTCGACTCAGCGCTGACGTGGTCAATATCACCGCGTCTTCTTCCAGTTTGGCAAAGGGGGAGAGTCTCAAGGATACGGCGAAGAATCTCGAGGCCTTGGCCGCCGATCTCATCGTCTTGCGTCATTCGGCGGCGGGGGCCGCACAATTTCTGGCGGAGCGCTTGCGAGCTGGAGTGATCAATGCCGGTGACGGCTCCCACGAGCACCCCACTCAGGGATTGCTCGATGTTTTCACTATCCGGGAACGTCTCGGCCGTGTGGCTGGGGTCAAGGTTGGTATCGTTGGTGACATCCGTTTTAGTCGCGTGGCCCGATCGAATATTCAGGCTCTGACAAAACTGGGTGCTGAGGTCACCCTGATCGGGCCACCCACTTTGGTTCCTCGTGAATTCGAGAGGACGGGTGTCCGTATTACCCACCGACTCGATGATGTCCTCGGAGAATTGGACGTGATTAACCTATTGCGGATCCAGCACGAGCGGCAAAAGGCTGGCTATTTTCCTGGCACGGGTGAGTACGCCACTCTTTTTGGACTTAATGCAGCACGGGCAGAACGGCTTAAGCCAGAAGCCTTAGTCATGCACCCGGGACCGATCCACCGAGGAGTTGAGCTGGATGGTTCGGTGGCGGATGGCCCTCATAGCGTGATTTTGGATCAGGTAACGAACGGTCTGGCCGTGCGCATGGCGGTCCTTTATCTCTGTGGTGCTGTGCCGACGGAGGCAAAAGGATGAACTCTTCAGTGAATATACGTGGTGGCCGGGTGGTCGATCCGGCTTCCTCTCGGGATGAGCTGGGTGATGTTTTCATCGTGGATGGAAAATTTTCTCCTGCTCCCGCCGCGGGAGCGGTGGAGGTTGAGGCCCGGGGTCTGGTTGTCTGCCCGGGTTTTATCGACATGCACG
>CAXMPH010000191.1:0-3138 GCA_964195055.1 uncultured Chthoniobacterales bacterium
CCTATGATCCGAACAGCTTTATCCCAGCCATTCCAGTGGCCGAGTGGAAAGCCTTGATTGGCGATCAGACCGATCCACTGATTAACCGCGCTCTCAGCGCCTACGCCCCTGGTTCAACCTATAAAATTCCCACTTCCCTAGCCGGCCTGCGGGGAGGTCTTGAGCAAAGCCATTTCAATTGCACTGGTGGCGTCCAGTACGGAAATAAGTTCATGCAGTGCTGGATCGCCGCCAAGGACGGTTCTCACGGCTCCATTGATCTCGAGTCGGCCCTCCGGGTCTCCTGCAATGCTTTTTTTTATCAGTATGGTAATGCGGCTGGAATCGATGAGATGGTCACGGTGGGGCAACTGCTTGGGCTCGGGCAAAAAAGCGGTATTCCCCTGACCGGGGAAGCCTCCGGTATTCTCCCTGGCCCCGCATGGATGCAGGTCAACTATCCGAGGGAGCGCTGGTCTAGCGGCCAAACGGCCAACGCCTCCATCGGCCAAGGGTTCGTCCTCGCCACCCCGCTGCAGATGGCGATGGTCGCGGCCACGGTGGCCAATGGCGGGATCAGTTACTATCCGCGCATCATCGACAAGGTGGTGGCCCAAGATGGGACTTTGATCCGGCAGGAACCGGTCAAGGTAAGGGCGGATCTGACTGAAAATGGATTAACCAAGGAGCAAATCCAGCACGTTCGTCAAGGTATGTGGGACGTGGTCAATCGTAGCGGAGGCACCGCCCGCCGGGCCCGCCTGAAGGACTACGAGGTCGCCGGTAAAACGGGGACGGCCCAATTCTGGCGAGGAAGGGTGAAAGACAACCACACTTGGTTTGTTTCTTTCGCCCCCTTCGAGCAGCCTCGCTATGCTGTTTCTGTTATGGTCCAAGGAGCGCTTTCGGGAGGCGGTGTTGCCGCCCCCATCGCCGCCAAAATTTTGGAAGATATTTTTGCCATGGAAGAGGGAAAAGAAATTAAAATTGCCTCCCTTGAACCGGCTAAAGGTAGCTTTCAATTTGTCTCTGGAGTCGATTTCGGACGGACCATCCCCGCCTCTCTTGCTGATGCTCCCCTCGAGGAGACCTCGGAAGGGCAAGGGGCCGAGGCCGCCCTGCCCAGCATCCGCCCAGACGCGGATTCTGAAGGCACCGTCCAGAAGAAAAAACCAAACCTTTTTCAGCGTTTCTTTGGCGGTCGCAAAAAAGAAAGAAGCTGAATTATTCAAATTACTCAACCAACAACCCCTAAAATTCTTACACCACTATGATTGAAAAAGTAAAAAAACTCCTTGGTCTTCCCCTCAAAAAAACCACTGGCGGCATCCGCCTTATTGTCAACTCTGAGAAACTCGAAAAACGTGTCGCCGTGCTCGAGGACGGCCAGCTTGAAGAATACAACGTCGAGCGGGTGAGTGAGCGCAACATCGCAGGATCTATTTACAAGGGCCGGGTGAAAAATATCGAAAAGGGTCTCAAAGCCATGTTCGTCGACATCGGACTTGAGAAAAATGCCTTCCTCCATTTCTGGGATGCCATCCCCGCCGCCCTCGATAGTGGGATTGAGGAAGTCCGTCGCAACAGCGGGAAGAAACTTCCCAAGAAAATTTCAGCCCAAGATATTCCAAGCATCTATCCAGCAGGGGCGGATATCATGGTGCAGGTGAGCAAGGGGCCGATTGGGACCAAGGGGCCGCGCATTACCACAAATATTAGTATGCCCGGCCGTTACCTTGTTCTGATGCCCTTCAGTCCTCAGTGCGGTATTTCACGCAAGATCGACGATCCGAAAGAACGCGAACGCCTGCGCAAGATTCTCAATGAGTTGGATATTCCTGAGGGGATGGGCGTGATCATCCGCACCGTTGGTTCGGGCCAGAGGTCCCGCTTCTTTGTCCGCGATCTTCATCTCCTGGTGGAGCAGTGGAACGAGATCGAGAAAAATATGGGGCTGCAGCGCTCTCCCTATCAGCTCTTCGAGGAACCCGATATTGTCGAGCGAACCGTGCGTGATTTTCTGACGGAGGAAGTCGATGCGGTCATTTGCGACGATCTTCCATCGGTCGAGCGGATGCAGGAACTGGTGTCGCAGATTTCCCCGCGCTCCAAAAAACGCATCCAGTTCTACAACGAGGAACAGCATATCTTTGAAAAACATGGGGTGAATAAGCAGGCGGAGAAGGCATTTCACCGACAGGTCTGGCTCAAATGCGGTGGCTACATTGTCATCGACGAGACGGAAGCCCTCATATCGGTGGACGTCAATACCGGGCGCAACCGCGGCGGCAAGGAGGTAGAGAAGACTATCCTCCAGACAAACCTTGAGGCGGCTGATGAAATCGCTCGGCAGATGCGCCTCCGCAATATTGGAGGTCTCATTGTCGTTGATTTTATCGACATGAAGCTCCGTCGAGATCAGCAGGCGGTCTACCAACTGATGCGCCAGCGGCTCAAACGTGACAAGGCACGTACTCACGTCCTTCCTCTCTCTCCCCTCGGTTTGATGGAAATGACGCGCCAGCGGGCAGCCGAGAGTATGCGGATGTCGCAGTTCGACCCCTGTCCTTACTGCGAGGGGAGGGGCCTCATCAAAAACACCATGACCATGTCGGTTGAGTTGCAGCGCTCCCTTCATGGCATCATGCGCAAGCACATTGACACCATCCATGAGATCCGGGTGATCGTGACCCCCGACCTGATGGCCCGTCTCCGCACTGAGGACGAAGAACTATTGGTCGATATCGAACGTCGTTACGGTGGGAGGCTCTCTTTCAAACCGGACCCAACCTTGCATCGTGAGAAATTTGTCATCACCGATGCGGCCACCGAGGCAGAGCTAAAAGTCTGACCCTTGTTTCGGTATCAGTGGGCCTCGTGAGCTGGTTCCGGTTCGGTTTCCCCGTCCGGACCCATCTCGATGGTGCCGGCATCGAATGATGTCATATCGGCTAAGTTGGCAATGAGATACTCCTCCACGCATGTCCCATCACCTTGGAAGAATCGGGCTGTTCCAGGTTTTGCTCCGGATAAGAGCATCACCTGACTGGGTCCAGCTTGCTCTGAAATGTGAAGCAATGGTAGACCGTCCCTAGTGCTCAGCCCTGTCCCGTCTTCATCGGCGGTGGCACGCAGGGCCAAGATTTGCCCCGCTCGGAG
>CAXMPH010000192.1:0-3137 GCA_964195055.1 uncultured Chthoniobacterales bacterium
ATCCCTACTTATCCTCTATGTGCCTGTTTGCGGCAGCGCGGGGTGGTCATTTTGGTGAATATCTGGACGCCTAACCGGGGGGCCAAGCCATCGGACGCCCGCCGAGAAGGTGGAGGTGGAGGTGGGGAACGCTCTCTCCTGCATCGTGGCCATGATTGATCACCAGTCGGTAGCCGCTTTTGTCCAGCCCCTGATTCTTGGCAATATCGCGGGCGGCGAGGAGGAGTCGGCCCATGAGCGCCTCATCCTTATCGCTCGCCTCACCGATCCGGGGGATGACCCGCTGGGGGACAATGAGGATGTGGACGGGGGCCTGTGGGTTGATGTCGTGAAAGGCAAGGATGTCCTCGTCGTTACGGATAATTTTTGCTGGGATTTCTCCAGCAGCAATCTTCTGAAAAATGGTCATGTCAGCTCAAGGTCGATGGTGCGGCGATGGGACAAACGGGAGGCGTGTCCTCTTACGTGCGCCACAATCTCACTTCGCAGCTGGGCGCAATCTTTTCTCCAAGCCCGGGCTCGGCGGAGCCGTTTGACGCAGGCGGTAAGGTCGCAGAGTTCAAGGCGGTGGGTGGGGGAGGAAAAGACCCGTCTGAGGGTATTGTCTAGCTGATAAAAGAAAGCCAACTCGTAACCGGTACCGGCCGACTCGGCCAAAGTGGCCAAGGAGATCCGCACCGGTGGCTCGGGCAGATGAAAGCTGCGGGCGACATCAGGATAACCAATAACTTGGAGCACGCTGGAGATGAGAGTTTTGAGGCACTGGTTGCCGATAACATTTTCCTCGAACTCACACTCTAAGTAACTGCTAACGCTCTCAGCCACATGGGTGGCGAGCCACCAGCGCTCGTAACCAGCGCTCTCGGCAGCTTCGGCCACCGCTCGCTCAATCCAGACCCGCTCGAAGCGCACGGTACGGCGGTCGGAGAGGCGGACGAGAGGGAGGTTGTCGAAGAAAGCGATCATGAAGGGCTGGGCGGTTCCTCTAGTTTGGTCTGCATATTAAAAAGCTCCGGCTGATCCGGACGTCTCGGGTTGCGCTTCTTCATTTGCTCCACCTCATCGACAAACTCGCCCGCTTCCTGAAATTGTCGGTAAATCGAGGCGTAGCGGACGTAGGCCACTGGGTCGATGGCTTGCAGTTTCTCCATCGCCCGCCATCCGATGGTTCGGCTGGGAACTTCCCGTCCCTCCTCGGCGCCGAGTTCGAGAACGATATCGTCGGTGATGCGCTCTAGGGTAGAGAGTTTGATCGGGCGCTTTTCGCAGGCCTTGGAAAGGCTGCTGACCAACTTGTAGCGATGGAAAGCTTCGCTGCGGCCATTGCTCTTGAGGACTCGGAGTTCGACTTGCTCAATCGCTTCGTAAGTGGTGAAGCGGATGCCGCAGGAGAGGCACTGGCGACGACGACGAACCCGCTCGCCTTCTTGGATGGCTCGGGAGTCAATAACGCGATCACGCGATTCTCCGCAACGGGGGCAACGCATAGTGTAATAACCTCTCTCTTTACCCTTACTAACACAACAGGTTGTGGTGTCAATAGCGGTGGCCTCACTTTTTCCTTCTGTTAGAATGCAGTGATGGACAAGCCAATCTTTGTTGTGGGTCGACTGACTTTGAGTGATCGGGCGGCCGCCGGTGTCTATGAAGATGCCAGCGGGCCGGAGATCGAGCGGGTCCTTGGTGGTTTTTTTGACGAAGAGATAGTCTTCCACGCCCGTATTTTGCCAGACGATCAGGTCATGATTGAGGAGTCCTTGCGGGAAATGATCGAGCAACAACTCCGGCTCATCGTTACCACGGGGGGGACTGGTCCGTCGCTGAGGGACATCACGCCTGAGGCGACTAGGGCGGTCCTGGATAAGGAGTTGCCGGGGTTCGGAGAGATCATGCGGGTTCAATCCTTTCCTCGGGTTCCTACCTCCATCCTGACCCGGGCCACCGCGGGGATTGCCGGAAAATCACTTCTGATTAATCTGCCAGGTCGACCTTCGGCCATCGCCGAGTGTTTGACCTTACTGGCGCCGGCGGTGGCGGAGTGTCTCGACCATGTCTCAGGCTGGCGTCCTCTTCTCGCCGGTGTTAAGAAGACACTATGAAGACACGTATTTTTTTAGTGCGTCACGGGGCAACCGTCCTGTCAGTGGAAGATCGCTTCGCCGGAGCGACCAATGTTGAGCTCAGTGACCTTGGCCGGGAGCAAGCTAAAGCGCTCTCTCATCGTCTCCAAGACCAGCCGATTACCGCCTTCTACGCTTCCCCCCTTGACCGGACGATGGAGACGGCAGGAATCTTGGCCGGATTGCACGGCAAAGAAGTTCGTCCAGAGCCGGGGTTTTTGGAAATTAATCACGGGGTTTGGGAGGGTCTGACTCGTGAAGATGCTGAGACTAAGTTTGGGGGAATGTACGAACGCTGGGAGGAAGATCCTTTCAATTTTGCACCCGAGGGAGGGGAGACCGGGTTGGCTGTGACCGCCCGAGCTATGCCGGCTCTCCTAGGAATAATGGCGAGGCATCCCGGTGAGATTGTCTGCGTCATCTCCCATAAGGCA
Organism: uncultured Chthoniobacterales bacterium; assembly: GCA_964195055.1. Taxonomy (GTDB): domain Bacteria; phylum Verrucomicrobiota; class Verrucomicrobiia; order Chthoniobacterales; family JACTMZ01; genus JACTMZ01. Next base: position 2,555 of record CAXMPH010000192.1, read on the forward strand.
ACTATCCGTTTGATGCTCAGCGCTGTCCTCGGCTTTGATCCTCGGCGTTACCGCGACCACCTTGATCTCAACCCGGCATCTCTCACCGTTCTGGACTCTTTGGACTCGCTGACGGCACGGCTCTCTCTCTTCAATGACGTGGCTCACTATGAGCCGAATGGCTTAGCGATTCCTCCCGTTCCGGGGGCACGCTTGTCTAAGGCTTGGGGTTCCGAGTTGAAGTGAGGTGGTCTCAGATCATCTCTTGGGCTACCCGCCTGTTGGAGGGATCAAGCCGGAGGTGACGCAGTCCTTGGGAGGTACCAATGATGAGGTCGCTGGTCATTCCTAGAAAAAGACCGTGTTCGACTACGCCGGTACGGACGCGTAACTCGGCCGCCAGTTCTTCGGGATCGGCGATGGGACCGAACTGGCAATCATAGATATAGTTGCCTTCGTCGGTAATGAACGGCGTGCCCTCTGGCCCGAGGCGAAGCGAGGGATGGCCGCCGAGCTGAATCAGAAATTGACGTTGAGCCTCGCAGCCGAAGGGAATGACTTCGATGGGGAGGGCATGCTTGGTTCCGAGTGTGGGGGACATCTT
>CAXMPH010000193.1:0-3136 GCA_964195055.1 uncultured Chthoniobacterales bacterium
TTTCCGTCCAAAGGAAGTTCTGAATGTCCTGAACCCACTCAAAATACGAAACAATGACACCACCGGCATTGCATAAAATATCGGGAATCACCAACAAGTCGCCTCGGCGCTGGTCGAGAATTTCATCAGCCTCGGGGGTGGTTGGACCATTAGCTCCCTCGGCGAGGATGCGACAACGTAAAGCCGCCGCGTTGGTGGCATTGATAACCCGCTCTACCGCCGCCGGTACCAGGACATCGCAGGGGAGCGAAAGAAACTCCTCCGAAGAGACCCTCTCCCCCTCGGAAAAATCCTTCAACGACCCCTCAGCCTCGGCATGGCGATCGGCCGCTTTGACATCGAAGCCCTTAGGATGATAAAGGCAGACGGTCTCATCGCTCAAACCGACCACTTTCATTCCTGATTTGTAGGCTAACCCGCAGGCCGTAACCGATCCCACATTACCAAAGCCTTGGATGACCGCGGTACACTTAGCTGGTTCAATCTTGAGGTGATCAAGGGCGCGCTCAATCAGGAAAACAACACCACGTCCAGTCGCCTCGCGGCGCCCGTGGATCCCTCCGATAGCAACTGGTTTGCCAGTTACAATCTCGGGCACAGCATGCCCGGTATGGGTGGAAAAGGTGTCCATGAACCAAGCCATAACTTGGGCATTGGTTCCCATGTCTGGTCCCATGATATCCGTGTGCGGACCGACAAAGGGAATCATCTCCTGCATATAGCGCCGAGAGAGATTCTCCAGCTCGCGGGGCGAGAGATCATGCGGGTTTACGGCCACTCCTCCCTTGGCTCCACCGTAGGGCAACTCAACTAGGGCACATTTCCAACTCATCCAAACCGCCAAGGCAGCTGACTCTCCCATGGTCAGGCGCGGGGAAAACCTTGTCCCCCCTTTGGTCGGCCCAACGCTCAGCTGATGCTGCACCCGGTAACCATGAAAAACCTCGACTTGGCCACTGTCGCGCTCAAGGGGAAGAGAGACCATAACCGATCGCTTGGGATGAATCAGTCGCTCTCGGAATTTTTGAGGGATCTCCAAATGATCAGCTAGCAAATCAAACTGCTGCATCGCCATACGAAAGACCGGATCTGAAAAATAAATACTCTCCATCACAAACTCCTTAGGGCGCCACCACAACATGGCCTTTCAATTTTTCGAAGATATTATCGCCGATTCCCGGAACGCCTCGAAGATCCTCCACCTCAGCGTAGGGACGTTGCTCCACGATACGTCGAGCCAGAACAGGTCCCACCCCTGGGAGCTGCTGCATTTCCTCGATGGATGCCTTATTGGCATTGACCGGACGACCATGAGGGCGGCCAAATTCCTCTCGCAATTCTCGCGCCTCCTCACGCCGAACCTGGCGCAAGGCCACCAACTGCTCCACCTCGGTCGCCCCCCAAAGACCAACCCGCCCGAGAGCAGCAGCCAGTTCTCGGTCCGTCATTTTTTCCTCTGCCTCCACCGCCGTCCGTCCTCCCGGAGTGGCCCGACGGATTCCATAGCTGCGGGCCAATCCCTCCTCGATCAGAACCTCACCGAGATCCCGGCCATCGGAAAGGGCGACGAATCCATAATGCCTAGGCAAAGAAGAGCGCCCTGGGGCCTTGGCCATGGCGGTGTGGACCGTAAAAGGCTTGGCCAGAAGTTCCTCCACTCTCTCAGCGGCACGCTTGCCAAAAGCGAGGGTAACGGAGTGATCACCAATCCCAAAATAGGATGACTGGTCGCGCACCCGCCGCTGGTCGGTCGAGGAGGTCGCCACTGTCTCCGGACAATCGACGTAGTACAAACGCAGGATAATTTCGTCCCCCGAGGCCAATCGAACCTTAAAGCTATCTCCATCCGCCCACTCGGAGGCTACGAGACGCGACTGGCTAAAGCTCTGGAGAGCCGCCCCCTCCACCGCGACCATTCCAGCGAAAAAGAGCAGGGGCATCACCATCCATCGCGTCATAAAAGAACCATAGCATAGCTCAAAGGCAGGGCCAGAACTCGGTCGAGCGAAGAAAACCTCGCCTCAAGGACTAGGTTGAGCTTCCCCACTGCCAGCCCATCCTCTACAAAGAGTCTTTCCTTATGCCTCGCCTCATTTTTAGTTTTGCCATCGTCTTTGTCATTCTTGGTATCGGCGCTTACCTCCTTACCGGAGCTCAGTCGCTCACCGCCCTCATTCCCTCTGCCTTTGGTATCCTCCTCTTCCTCGCCGGAGGGGTCTCGCTCAAGAGCCCTAAGCATGGCGGTCACTTTGCCGCGGTGGTGGGCCTTATTGGCTTCCTCGGCACCGCTCGCAGCTTAACTAAACTTCCAGCCCTCCTCGCAGGTGACCAACTGGAAAGGCCCGCCGCCGCCGGTGTACAGGCCCTTTTCGCCGTTCTTTGCCTCATCTTCCTTGCCTTGTGCGTCAGGTCGTTCATCGCCGCGCGCCGAGCCCGCAAATCCACCTCAGCCTAATTAAATTTATGAAAAACACCCACTCAATCTCCGGATCTGTCGATCCCGGCCCTCTCATCGGAAAACTCGCCCCGCTCCTCATTCTCGTAATCGTCCTCATGGTCGTAGGCGCAGGCGTCGTCGTTACGGTGGATTCTGGAACCGTTGGCGTGGTCAAGCGCTTTGGAGCGGTCGAAGAGGAGGCCCTGCCTGAGGGACTGCACTTTAAGATTCCCTTCGCCGAGGAGATCATTCCGATGGACATCCGACTGACCGCCAGCGAAGCCAAGGCCACCGCGGCCTCTCAAGATCTTCAGATCGTCACCACCGACGTGACCACAACTTATTCTCTCGACGCGGCGATTGCCCCTCTCACCTACCAGCGAGTCGGCATCCCCTCCAAAGTCGCCACCACCATCGTTAGCCCTGCTATCCAAGAATCGGTCAAAGCCGTCACCGCAAAATTCACCGCCGTGGAACTGGTGACCAAGCGCGAACTGGTCAAGCAGCAGATTCAGCAAGCGATCAGTTCCTTCATCGATACCACCCTTGGCGAAAAAGATCTGCAGGGAGCTCTCAGCATCGCCAATGTGGCGATTACCGACTTCAAATTCTCTCCCGAATTTAACAAGGCGATTGAGTCGAAAGTACAAGCCGAGCAGGAGGCCCTCCAGGCCAAGAATGAAAAACTGCGTCGGGTCA
>CAXMPH010000194.1:0-3110 GCA_964195055.1 uncultured Chthoniobacterales bacterium
TTCCTCAGCGACCGAGGGGACCGGTTGCTCTGTTATGCTCTCCTAAGCTGGCAGGCCTCACCTAAACTCCCAACGGTATCCGGTCAAGAGGCCCTCCTCATTCTCTGTAGAACCAGCTCCACCGAGGGGAGGCAGTACCCCGAATTTGCTTGGATCAAATGAGGAAGGGTCCGCGGTGGATCTCGCTTTTGTGCCTGTTTCCCCGATTTCCGGCTCAACCGCTAGGACCGGGGAAACTCCGGTGGCCAAAAAAAGAACGATTTGTTCGGAGGACAGCCGAGGCGAGGAACTGACCCAGAAACGCTGCGCTTCCACAAGACCGAATGCACCAGCCATCAGGGTATACCCTCCCTCCTCGGTGACACCGGTCAGATCGAGGTAGGGCATCCACGGATAAGCGTCGGTGAAATAAACGGCCCCATGCCAGAGGAGACACATTCCGGAGGGAGAAAAAACATCCAGCTTCTCCACCCCAATAGTACCAAGGAGCAAGGGTTGGCCGAGTGACCCGGACAAGGATAATTTCGGATGGAGTTTGCCATCATTTTCCCCCATGGACAAAGGAGCAGTGGCGGTCAAGTCGATCGCCAAAGTCCAAGAGGCAAGGGAAGAGGACGAGTTGTCCCAAAAAGGACGATCAAGCAACCCCTCTTTTGTCCCGAACTGCGGGGCAACTTGGAGGTTCGACCGAACTTGGGTGCCATCCAAAACGAACTGCCCACGGATAAGGCCACCCTGAAGATTGCCCTTGGCCTCAAGATTGGCCTGAGCCAGCAAAAGCAGATGGTCATTGTCGTAAAGATGCAACCCCTCACCCCGCAGCAGAAGCTCCAAGGAAGGATTACCGATATCACGAAAATTCATCATTCCATCTAGCTGGAGGGCTCCCTCACCCATCCGAGCCCGCGCTGCTTCCACGAAAAAGTTACTTTGAGAACATCGGACACGACCATGGATTTCCTCGAGGGCCCCCCACCCACGCGGAAGTTGGAGGTGGCCTTTACTCAAAGCCATCGAGCCTTCGAAATGTGGCTCTGCCAAGTTATTAGAGGCATGAATTTCACCCTGAAGACGGCCCGCAGCTAACTTCCATCCACAGCCCTGCGGCAGAAAATGCCCCAGCTCAGCCGAAGGAATCAGGAGCTGCGCCGACCAGGGTGCGGCTAAGTCAAAAAGCGTCCAAGTCCCCAAAGAAACCTCTCCCATGAGAGGCAACTCAGAACGAAAGGTAATGGCAGAGGAACCTTCAGGTTGCCACTCGGCCTCGACCAGAGCAAGGCGCTGCCCAACCTGGAGCGAGAGAGTCCCCTGCGAGATGGGTAGGGAAAATCGAGGAAATTGAGCCTGCAGCTCGGCTACAAAAAGGTGGCCATCAATGACGGGATCTGTCCAAGGACCACGAGCATCCACCCGCAAGTCCACCCGGCCACGGAGGCTTGTTTCCTGACCGAAGAGCTGTACCAGAGATCCCAACTCAAGATTGTCGGAGCGAAGGAAGGCATAGACATCACGGTCGGCCATCATCGTCTCCTCCCAAGATCGGCCCGCCAGCAAAGCTTCTAAAGAAAGAGGAAGGAACAACTCGCCGTGGAGCAAGCGGGTCTGCTTGTTAAAAAGCTGAATATCCTGCACCGAGACTCCTTGCTTCCCCAAGTAGAGCGAGGAGGAAAGCGAAAGGGATCCACGATCGAGGAGAAGCCGACTGACATAAACATTTCCCGGAGAATAACTGGCAGAAATTTGGCCATTGATCGGCACCGGATTAAGGTCCCCGGTGAAGCTAACCAATTCGAGCGAAGCCACCCCAGAATGAGTCAAACCAGCGCCATCTCCGTCCCAAAAAAACAGCACCCCCCCTTGACGAGCCCAGTCAGGAGCAAGGCGACCAAGAGGCTTGAGATAGCGGGCGACCTCACGCACCCGAAGCTCCAGCTGGCCCTCGTAGGAAAGATGCTTTATTAGGGAAATCCGCCCAGCGCCTCGGAGGAAATCTGGCCCACTTTGAGCCTCAAGGGAAGTGAGCTTCAAATCGTGGCCCTGCAAGGTTAGATCGGCCTGCAGCGTACTGGCCGGAATACCAGGAGCCTGGAGATTCCAGCCACGCATCTTGATCCAGCCGACACCATCACTACCCCGACCCGAGCCTTGCCCTTCTAAGCTCACACTACCAGACAACCTGTCCCAGGGTTGGCCGAAGAGGCCGGATAGTGCCTGCAAATCACCCACTTCTGCCCTGACCTCAAAATCGAAGGGGGCACCGCGCCAAGCCGCTGGTTCAAGTGGAATGGTGACGGTGCCTCGCAGTTGGACGTCATTAGCTTCCTGACGCAGCAAAAGTTCGTTCACCCTCACCCGGCGGCCGGCCAAACTGAGCCCAAGGGTGAAGTTGTTTACCTCACTTTTTTGCCGAACAAAATCCCGCACCTCGAGGCGAAGAGACGTCTGGCCAGAGAGCCACTGGGAAGGCCTACCATTAAAAGTGAGCTTGGCCAAATCAATGGTCCCCTCCATCTCCCCGGTTTCACCCAAGAAGGTGGCCACCTCAGCCAAGGAAAGATTGAAGGCGTTAGCTGCTACCTTGATGCCCCCCAAAGCGGAAGCCGCCTCAGCATAAACGTAACCGCCGCCGACTTGCGCCTCCAAAGTCAAAACCGGATCGTGGGTTAAGTCCAACGAAAGACCGTCTATCATTACATCCTGGCCAATAACTAGATCAGCCAGATAAGCGGTCCCATCACGCCATGCTGTCACCCCCTCCAGATTGTGATAATCCTTCCGCCAATGACCAACTTGCACCTCAGCCCGGGCGAGACCAAAGTGTCCCGTGGCATCCTCGTCGAGCAGGAGGTTACCGTGGTGCCAGCGAACCTTCCACCCGTCCCCCAGAACCGTAAAATCCAAATCAGACAATGCCACCAGGCGCGGCAGCCAGGGTAAATGATCGAGGGAGGAAGAAATTAGCCGGCGATCCAAGTTAGGAGTTACTCCTGATGGCCAGATCAAGGCGCCTGATACGCCTTCAAACCTAAGCGCCTTGATCCAACGACGGGGCTTCTCATTCCATTCCGCGGGAGACAGGGGTTCCACTTCCACCTCGGCGATGAGGAGAT
>CAXMPH010000195.1:0-3110 GCA_964195055.1 uncultured Chthoniobacterales bacterium
GTCGCGAGCGAGCCCTTTCCCCCACCGTCTTTCACCCTACCCCAGGGGTGGACTCGGCCCTAGTCGTCCTCGAGCGACGTCCCCCTGATTTTTTTCCTCCAGTCCGCACCGCTTTCTTCGACGATCTTGTCCAACGCGGCTTCAGCCAGCGGCGCAAACAAGTTCGTTCACTTCTCCGCCTTGAGTCCACTAGGTGGGAAGCGTGGTGCGGCTCGCAGCAGTTACCGGGAACAGTTCGTGCCGAGAATCTTTCCGTCGGACAATGGGTCGACCTCGCTCGGACCTTGGACCCCTCTGCCGCCGTCCCGGCACAGTCGGAAGGGGAAAAATTTGATGTCGTTGACCCGAGCGACAAAGTCATCGGCACCGAACTCAGAAGTGTCGTCCACGCCAGCAATCTCCGACACCGCGCCGCTCACATCCTGGTTTTTAACGAGGCCGGCGAACTTCTTTTACAAAAGCGGTCTGCCAACAAAGATCGCCAACCATCCAAGTGGGACTCCAGCACCGCCGGCCATCTCGAACCCGGCGAAGACTACCTCACCGGTGCCATCCGCGAAACGGAGGAGGAACTTGGTATTAAGCCTGACCTGCAACCGCTGGGGAAAATCGGAGCCTGCCCCAACACTGGCGAGGAATTTGTCGAAGTCTTTACCACCCGCCACAATGGCCCCTTCATCTTGCCACCCTCCGAAGTCGAGGATGCCATTTTTTTTCCCACCGCCGCCATTGAGAACTGGCTCCAGCAGCGTCCCCAGGACTTTGCTCCTGGATTTTGGGAGGTGTGGAAGCTGGTTCGATCCAAGGGAACCGTGGCATTAACCTAGACGGGCATTCCTCGGGCCTCTCGAGGCGCTCCTTGCCCTAGTTGACATGGCTCGAGCTACCGAGGCACCATTGCATCTTGAAAAAGCTAATCGTTGCTACTTTGGTACTTCTCTGCTTCGGCCTCCTTGCTGGTGGCGTCTGGGCTTACTTTAGCTTGGATGAAAAAGTCAGGAGAGCGGTTGTCCGGGCAACCAAGGAAGCCACCGGGGTCAAGGTTCACTTAAAAAGCGTCCGACTCAAAGCCTCCGATTCCTCCGGCCAATTGAAGGATTTCCGACTAGCCAACCCTCCCGGCTTCTCCACCGAGCAACCGCTCTTTCAATATGCTCTAGCCAAAGTGAACCTCGACGTATCTTCCCTCAGCCAACCCGTGGTGCGGGTCAGCAAGGTTCACCTAGATGGGGTGAGCATTTTGTTTTCCACCGGGGTCCAAGGGAACAATCTCGAGGCCATGGCCAAGCGAGTGGCGGAGCGACAAAAGCAGCGCCCTCCCTCCGCCCAAGTTCCTTACCGGATTTCTATTGCCTCCCTCGTGATTAACGATGCCCGCTTGAAATTAAAATTACCAGGGATCGAAAAGTCAGTGGACTTGCCTCTCGGACCTTTAAGTTTTCAAGATTTAGGCGGCCAAGAAGGCGCCTCTCCGGGAGAAATTCTCGCGACAATTTCAAAGAGCATCAGCAAGCGGGCCACTCTAAAAGCAACCGAGTCATTGCCCAGCACTGCCATCCACCTGGGCTTATCCCCGGCCGACTTGGCGGAAAAAATGGGACTGCCCCTACCAACTCCCATCCGCCAAGCGGAGGAGTTCCTCAAAGATGCCTTTAAACGCTAAGGCACGAGTCTTGATCCTTTGCTAGAACAAGGCTGGCCCACCATGTGGTAAAGGCAGGGCATCTCTTCACCGAGGCGCCGTACTAATACCGACGAAGTGCCACTCCTGGAGCGGATGATTTGCGATGGCGGCAATGCGAGAGTTTCATCTCGCGCTCACCCAAGTGGGGCTTGAAAATTTATTCTCTTACGAAGAAACACTTTCTCACCCTAATAACTTTAGGTTGTTTTTTAGCAATATCTAACGGTCAATGGCAAACACCCAAACCAGAGACAGACTGAGCAAAGCTGCCAGGCACTTGGAAACTTGTTTCAGCGATGGAAGACAGAAGCAACTTGTCCAAAGATAAAGTGAAAGAAACGACTCTTGTCTTCCGTAGTGACACATTTTTGTTTCTCGGGGCGGCGGAGGATGTCAGCAGCAGAGCCGGAACCTTCCAGCTCGAAGTCAAAAAAACTCCAGAAGAAGTGGATTTCACCTCAACTAACAAGGAGGTGATGCTCGGGATTTACTCCTTGGGAAAAGACGGTTACAAAATTGGCTTCGCCCCGGTAGGCCAACCACGTCCTACCAGCTTCAGTTCTACCTCAGAGAACGATAACATCCTCCACTCTTGGGCACGGCAGAAGCAGCCGTAATCCTCAATTGAAAAAGTGGCTGGTACGGAAACGAAGCCTCGGGCTTAATCCGCCGACCGCATCCGAAAAAGCCGTACTCCGGGTGGCAAGCAAGTGGGCAAACGAGCTAAGCTTGCCCGGTAGCATCGACACAGAGCATGGAGGTGGCTGGCGTCGTGTCTTTCTGCCACTTCTTAAACTTCGTGGTTCGCAAGGATTCGGTCTGCTCCTTCCTCAGTCTGACCAACCTGCTCTGCCATTTCATTGCTTCAATCAACCGAGGGCATCGACCAAGCAAGTGGCAGGGTGATTGATCGGTCCCTCGGCCACCATCAAAGAAAAAACCGTGAGCCTTTTATTTAAAAAGATCCACGGAATTTTAAAGAGATGGGTCGGGTGGGATTCGAACCCACAACCAATGCCTTAAAAGGGCACTGCTCTACCATTGAGCTACCAACCCTTGAGGTAAGTGAGAATCTTAGCTTGCCCAACAAGGGACTCAAGGATTTTCAGCCAGACCCAAGCTAGTGAGCGCCGCCTCCACTTGCTTGGCGTGGTCACCTGTCTTGGCACTTTCCACCATCCAAACAACTTTCCCATCCTTGATTAGAAATGATTGGCGTTTGGCGAAGCCCATCATGGTTGGCACTGCAAAAGCTTTGGCCACTACCGAATCACTATCAGCCAAAAGAGTGAAAGGCAGATCGTATTTCTCAGAAAACCTTTTCTGACCCTCGACCGAATCGCCACTTACCCCAACAACTTGCAAGCCCTTTCCGGTGAATCGGGGAAAGGCATCACGGAGCGAGCAAGCCTGAGCGGTACAGCCA
>CAXMPH010000196.1:0-3095 GCA_964195055.1 uncultured Chthoniobacterales bacterium
TTCAGGTCGGGCGCACGGGTGCTGTAACACCGGTAGCGCGGCTGGAACCAGTCTTTGTTGGCGGCGTTACCGTCAGCAACGCAACGCTTCACAACATGGACGAACTACATCGCAAAGATGTCCGCGTCGGTGACACCGTCACGGTTTACTCCCCCGGCGACCTCGAGAAAATTGTCGATGGGATCAACCGTCTCGAAGATGGCCCGGACAAAAGCCAATCCGCGGCCGAGCTGCGTCAAATGGTACTACCGCTTGAGCTAACGGTGACCGGCATCTTCGAGTCCGGACGCTATCTCTACGACTCAGAGTTTCTCTTGGTCCCCCTCCATATTGGACAGGAAATCTACGGGCTCGGTGACGGGATACACGGACTCACGATCAAGACAGTCCACCCCTATGAGGCAGCCAACATCCGCGAGGCCATCTACGAAACAATCGATTCACCGCTGCCCATCTCGACCTGGATGGAGATGAACCGGGAACTCTTCGAGGCCATTCACATGGAGCGCAATGTTATGTTTTTCATTCTCCTTTTCATCGTTATTGTCGCCGCCTTCGGCATCATGAACACCCTGATCACCGTGACGGTGCAAAAGACAAGGGAGATTGGAATTCTCAAGGCCCTCGGGGCTCGGACCGGTCAGATCATCGCCGTCTTTGTTGGCCAAGGAATTGTGGTGGGACTCTTCGGCACCCTTCTCGGCCTCGCCACCGGCATCTGGCTCGTCCAATACCGCAACCAAGTCAGCGCTCTCCTCGCCAAGGTTACGGGTGTCGAAATTTTTCCCAAGGCCATCTACCAGTTCTCCGAGATCCCTGCCCAGATTGTTCCCTCCGACATCGCCATCATTTGCACCAGTGCCTTTGTCATCTGCACCGTTGCCTCGATCATCCCCGCATGGTTTGCCGCCCGGATGGACCCAGTCCGGGCCCTCCGCTATGAATAAGCCTTAGGGCCTTGAGGGAGAACTGAAGGGAGTTGCCCCGCCCATCCGCGCGCAGGTTGCCCCCGTGATGGATAGAGAAAAGAAATATACCGCCGCCAAGGACAACCCTAGTTAGGATTGGGCCATGTCGGATGACCAAGCCGCCGCCGAGTGGGAGAAGCTCCGCAAGTGGCTCATGCCCTTCGGCCGTTTCAAGGGGAGGCACCTCTACGAAATTCCCGCGGAATACCTTTGCTGGTTCGAGCAGCGCGGATGGCCTGAGGGTGACCTTGGCAGACTTCTCCAGATCGTTCTCGAGGCCAAACGGCAAGGAGCAGACCACGCCTTCGACCCTCTGAGGAAAAGTTCCGTGCGTTCGCCAGATGATCAGGCATAATTGTTCGCTATGAAGATCGCCAAAGACCATGTCGTTTCCTTTGATTACGAAGTCCGCAATAGCCGCGCCGAGGTGCTTGACAAGTCGAGCGAAACCGGGCCGCTAACTTACCTTCACGGCTATGCCAGTATTATCCCCGGCCTGGAAAAGTCCCTCGATGGCAAGGCCTGCGGAGAGGAACTCCATGTGACGATTCCTCCCGTTGAGGCTTATGGCATGCGCGACGAGCGACGACTGGGAGAGGTTTCCCGTTCGATTTTTCCCGAGGGAACCGAGGTCAAACTTGGGATGCGCTTCCGTGCCCAGAGCGATAATGGCACGGACAATGTCGTGGTGGTCGCCGTCGACGGCGATACCATCACGGTCGATGCCAACCATCCTTTGGCCGGCGAGACCCTCACCTTTGAGGTGACGGTCCGCGAGATCCGCCCGGCCACTCCCGAAGAGATTTCCCACGGACATGTCCACCCGAGCAAGGGGGCGACCGCGTCCGATGAGGAGTGCTGTGGCGGAGGTGGGTGCGGGTGCAATTAAATCGATGCCCCGCCGCTCTTCGGCCCTAATCTCAGAGGCAGAGAAGGCCGCTCTCTCGGTCGTTCGCTCCGTCTACCAAGATCTGGCCAATCGTCCAGTCACCCGTTCCTGTGAGCTTCGCACCCAGTGCTGCCACTTTAAGCTGACCGGAAAAACTCCCTACCTGACCCGGGGAGAAGCCCTCCTTGCCGCCCGCGCCCTCAAGGCAACCGGCCGCAAGGCGCTGCCGGAGCGCAAGGATGGAGCCTGCCCCCTCCTCGACGGCACCACCTCCCGCTGCCTCATCTACCAGAACCGCCCCTTCGGCTGCCGCACCCACTTCTGCGCTGCCGCCGGTGGACCGTACGCCCGCCGCGAGGTAGTCGACCTCGTCCGCAGACTGGAAGATGCCGACGCTCAACTGGGCGGCGACGGACCAAGAGCCTTACCGGCGGCGGTAGCTTCCGCCCTCGCGGGAATGTAGGCGAGGACTAGGCGATCCGGACCGCCCGAGTTTTATCCAAGCGCAGAATTCCTCGCTGGGAGAGATCCAGCATTGCTTTGGGATCGATGACTTTTTCCCCCTTCCACTGCAGGCTTCCCTGGACCACCAGTCGGCGCACATCGCCCCGTGAGCGCGTTTGACCGAAACATTGAAGGTAGGCCTCCACCCCAGCGGTGATGACATCGAGGAGCGGCAGAGAGGGAACAAAGGAAGGCAATTCGGCCTGTTCGAGATCACGTCCGCTGAACCTCTTCTCAAATTCCTCGAGGGCACGGGCGGCCGCCTCCTCCGAGTGAAAGCGCGCCACCAGAGCCCTCGCCAGCTCTTTCTTCGCCGCCATCGGGTGAGCCTCTGGAGCTACCTCACAACCAAGCAAGAGGGTGTAGTAGCGGCCCATCAACTCATCCGAGACACTCATGACCTTACCGAACATATGCCCCGGCACCTCGTTGACTCCAATCGAGTTTCCCAGGCTCTTGCTCATTTTCTGGGTACCGTCGAGACCTTCGAGGATGGGCAGCATCATCGCCACCTGAGGTTCCTGATCTTCCTCTTTCTGCAAGTCCCGCCCCACCATGATATTGAAAAGCTGGTCGGTGCCACCCAGTTCAACATCGGCCTTGATCATCACCGAGTCCCATCCTTGCATGATGGGGTACTGCACCTCGTGGGCGCGAATCGGGTGCGATTTTTCGATACGCTCGCGGAAGTCCTCCCGCTGCAACATCTGCTGCAGGGTCACCCGACTATTGAG
>CAXMPH010000197.1:0-3072 GCA_964195055.1 uncultured Chthoniobacterales bacterium
CGGGAGCTGTTCTTGAACCCTTCCCCTTTAGGTGGAATGATTATCTCTGGCAGATCCCGCTTGATCGTTGGTGCTAGCTCCAGTGTAGCTGAGACATTTGATTTCTTCCATCGAGGTATTGCCATCCAAAACAGCTTGGAGCCCCTCTTGGTAGAGGGTACGCAGGCCCTGTTTGCTGGCAATTTTGCGCATTTCGCCTTGGGGGGCATTGACCGATATCAGGTCCGCGATTTCCGGGCCGATGGGACAGAGTTCCATCAGAGCGATCCTTCCTCGGTAGCCGCTCTCCCGGCAATCCGGACATCCATCTGCCTCATAGAGGTGGGTAGTAGATTGGGGAAGAGAAACGTTGTTCGCCGCAAAAATTTGCTTTTGCTGCGAAGTGATATTGGAGGTGCGCTTACATTGGCCGCAAAGGCGCCGCACCAGACGCTGTGCCTGAGTCAGGGCCAAGGAATCAGCGAGGAGGTAGGGAGGCAACCCCATGGAGATGAAGCGACTGACTGCCCGGAGGCAGTCGTTGGCATGCAGGGTGGTAAGGACCAAATGTCCGGTTAGAGCGGCATTGACGGCAGCGTTGGCCGTCTCTTCATCGCGGCACTCGCCGATGAGGATGATATCGGGATCGGCGCGCATCAGTCGGCGTAGACCCTGACCGAAATCAATACCATGCACAGGATCAGTCTGGGTTTGGTTGAGACCTTCCACCTCGTATTCAATGGGATCTTCGATTGTTTGAATGTTGATGTTCTCCGAATTGACGCTGTTGAGGAGGGCGTAAAGGGTGGTAGTTTTTCCGCTGCCGGTTGGACCCGTGATGAGAATAAGCCCTTGGTCGCGTGACATGGCCGATTGCAGCAGTTCGAGGTTTCGCTTCGAGAGATTGAGCTGATCTAGCTTCTTCACTCCGCCTTCTTTTTCAAGGTAGCGGATCGTGATTTTCTGCTGGTCTTTGCGGCAAGGAATAGCCGAGACCCGGCAGTCGACCCGTCGTTTGCCAATCCGTAGAGAAAAACGACCGTCTTGAGCGGCTTGGCGCTCCTGTCCCATATTGGAGTAGTTTTTGATCAGGCTAATGAAGCGCGGCAGCATTTCCTCCGGGGCAGAAAAAAGGGTGATCAGTTCCCCGTCAATCCGGGCGCGGAAACGTGCCATATTATAATATTTTTCAACGTGCAGGTCACTGGCCTCCCCGGTGATGGAACGGTAGAGAACCCAGTGCAAGGCCTGCTCTGCTGTAGTATTGATGCTGGCTGGATTGATCCTAACCGCTTCCTGCGGGTCGATTTCGACGACATTGGCCGCTCCGGATTCGGTCAGGTTGGCTGCGGTGGTTGCTCCGGCGGTTCCGGCATCGGTGCTCCGGTCACGGCTGATCACGCGAGTGATCGATTCTTTGTCGGCCAAGACAGCTCGGAACTGGCGGCTGTCATCGTTGGAGGCTAGCCACTCGTCTTCAAAGGCAAAAATGTCTTTTTTGTGGCTGAGCAGGTAGACGGTGCGCTGACCCAGGAAGAGCGGGTAGACTGCGTGTTTTTCTAGAAGATTATCGGAGAAGTCTGACTGGTGGGGGGCGATGGAAGCGTTGAAAACAGCTTCACCAGTGCAGAGGTACCGCAGGGCGGTGCCGTAGCCTGGTGGTAGAGACTTGGTTTCCATGACGTGGTGGGCCGCCACCCCTGCAAGAGTTTCTAAGCTGCCGGTCAGACGCTCACGCTGCTCTTCGGTTAAAGGATAGGATTCCATGAGCCATTTCAAAGCCATCTCCGGTGAACTCTCTTGAGGGAGAGCTTGACTGGGTTGAAAGTTTTTCACCTCGGTCAAGGGACGTGCCTTGAGGCGTTCTTGGAGCAGTGCTTGAAAGGAGCCGTACTGTGATTGAGACAAAACGAGGCGAATGGCGAAGGCTGGGGGAATGTCCCAGTCACCGACTGCGGCTGGATTATAATGACCGAGAATGACCAAGGGACCGAGCGAACCGATGGGGAGCCACGGCTCTGCCTCCATGACTGGGGAGGCGAGGAGGCGGAAAATCACTTCTGCTTGGACGGAAAGAGAAGGGCGGGGCGAGCGGAAGGGAAGAAGCTGAAATTTGTCGGCCAGCCATTCGTGGGTTTCTTCCGGCGCGATCCCATTGGCTTGGCCCAAGGCTAAGTGGAGGTCAGCCCAGCTTTCCGGGGTATCTAGCGGGGCCGACAGCCCTGCCCTGAGGAGGAACTGATTCAGTGCTTCGTGGTCGCCTATCGGCATAGGGGATATCTAACACGTAGCCCTCGCCGCGATGAGCTTAAAAAACCAGATTTAGGATGGTCCGGGTATTCTGGAGAGAGTCTCTCTTATCTTAGGATATTTATTTTTTCAGGAAAGAGCTGGGCCAAAGCTCTGAGGAATAGGTCATCCCTACCAGCGTGGACTACTTCGGCGGTAGAGGCCCTCTACTTTTTCCCGAGCCCATGGGGTCTTGCGCAAAAATTTCAAGGTCGACTTCACCGAGGGATCTCTGGCAAAGCAGCGAATCCGGATACGTTCGCTGAGGATATCCCATCCGTAGCGTTCCACCAGTCTTTCGACCAGAACCTGAAGAGTGACTCCGTGCAGAGGATCTTGGGATGGTTGGGAATCTCTCATCGTTCTCAGTCTTTTCCATCGAGATACTTCCACGCTCCCTTATGGCGCTTGAAACGCGAACACTCGTGCAGTTCCTGCCTTTCGCTCTCACCCGGGACATAGTACTGAGCAATGAATTCGACCTTGCCGCTCTTGTCGCTGATCCCTCCGCGTGCCGTATCGATGACGGTCAAAAAGCTCCAACTTACCTGCTCAATCGTCTTTTTTATTTCCTCCTTCAGACCTGACTGGCGCGTCGAAGGGTGAGTTGTTTCCACGAGATAGTCGACGAGGCGAAAGAAGTAAGCGCTGTAACGCGACCGCATCAACTGCTCCGCTGTCTCACAGCGGATCCGACCGTAGTGGAAGGGCATGCAGCAGGTGGCGTAGCTGTTCCGGCTTTTGCAGGGACAGAGGGATTCCTCGCGCTCTCGCGGAATCCAGCCCTCAGGGCGCTCTTTGGCA
>CAXMPH010000198.1:0-3051 GCA_964195055.1 uncultured Chthoniobacterales bacterium
CAGTCGGCGTAGGAGGACGTGGACGGAGAAGCGGTGTCCGGGATCAAGGTGTGCCACTGGCTCATCGAGAAGAAGAATAGGCGCATTTTGAGCCACCGCCCGAGCCAACAATGTTCGTTGCCATTCTCCGGTACTGAGGGAGCAGACGCTCCGCTGAGCCAAGCTAATCAGGTCCGCTTCGGCCAAGGCCTTGGTGGTGGCTCTCCAGTCAGATTTGCGGGAAGGAGCCAAGAGAGCTCGGTGTGGGTGACTCCCCAGTAGGACAAACTGCTCTACGGTGTAGTCAAACGCTGGTGCCTCCGTCTGGGGTTGGACGGCGCATCGGCGAGCACGCTCGGCCGCGCTAAGGGAAGTCAGTGGGTCGCCGCCGATTTCGACCTCCCCGGAACGCAGAGTTAAGAGTCCGGTGAGAGCTTTGAGGAGGGTGCTCTTACCGCTGCCATTGGGCCCGACCACGGCGAGGACCTCTCCTGCCTTGAGGGCAAAGGTGATTTGATGGAGGACATCTGATCCATCGTACCCGGCACAGATTTGGCGAACTTGCAGGGCATGCTTATTCATAGGTTTTCAAGGGCGGCGCGCAGTGTCTCGGCGGCCTCTAAGGCGGCGGGACCTGGCACGCTGAAGGCTTGAGCAGGAAAAATAATAATCCTGCCATTACGTACCGCCGCTAAATGGCGCCGTACCGGATCTGCTCGGAGTGCTTGCAAGACGGTTGCCCGGTCGGTGTTTCCGTATTCCGCGACGATGATGACCTGAGGATCCTTGGCCAGAAGGAATTCCTCGCCCAGTTGGGGCCAGGGACCGCCCGCCTCGGCCGCAATATTGCGTAATCCTGCCGCTTCGAGAATCTCATGGGCGTGGGTGCCGCAGCCGGCGCTGTAGCCCGTCTCTGCCCCGAAAAGCAGGGCGGCAGAAAGCTCCGACCTTACTGATTTTTTAAACAGAGGCGGTGGCGGCTCCACCTCGAGAATATCGGCCAGACGGGCCAGTCCACTTTGGATTTCCTCCAGTGAGGTGGCGTCAATGACTTCGACCCTTAGGCCCAGCTGGGAGAGCTGGTTCCGGGTGGTGGCCGGGGTCATAGAAGTTGCCAGAACCAGGTCGGGTGCTAACCCCAACACAGCCTCCACCTCCGGCTGGATTCCGCCTGCGACAGGGGGTATATCCTCCGGTGCCTCGCACCAGGGAGTGACCGCAACCAGCCTGTCCTCGGCTCCGAGTTCTCTAACCATCTGGGTCAGGCTGGGGGCCAAGCTGATCACCTGCTGGGGTGGCATTACCGCTGGAGCCACTCCAGTCAGGAGCAGGCTGGCGGCAAGTGATACCTGTTTGAGCGTCATGGCGGTGGTTTTCTTATTAATAATTATTCTTGAAATAATTTGTTATTGAGCGAGATTAAAAGCCTTGTGTCCGCCCAGAGTGCCAGTTCCAAACGCCAGCTCAAGCGCTACGAAGAGTCGATTGCGCAGGATGGGCTCCGTTTGACCCGCCAGCGCAAGCATGTTTACCAAGTTCTTCTGGATCGTCAGGACCATCCCACAGCGATGGAAGTCTTCCTCCGAGCCAAGCCTGAAATGGAGTCGCTCTCCCTCGCTACCGTCTACAATGTGCTCGAAACCCTCGCTGATCGAGGACTGGTTCGCAAAATGCATCTCGATAGTGGATCAATGCGTTACTGCGCTAACAATGCTAAGCATGGTCATTTTACCTGCACCACCTGCGGTGCCGTGATGGATCTGCCACTTCTCCCAGGCGCGGAACTGGAAAAACTTCACAAACTGCCCCGCGGCTACACCGTAGCGCAGCAGGAAGTTTCTCTTCACGGGCTCTGCGACGCGTGCCGCAAGAACAACTCCTAATTCAACTATTATGAAAAACCTCAAAATTGAAAATCTTCACGCCAGTATCGGCGACAAGGAAATCCTTCGCGGTCTCACCCTTGAAATCCCCAGTGGGCAAGTCCACGCCATCATGGGACCGAATGGCTCGGGAAAAAGTACCTTGGCTAAAGTCATCGCCGGCCATCCTGACTACACCGTTACCTCGGGTGATGTCCTGCTTGACGGCGAGAGTGTTCTCGAGATGGCGCCCGATCAGCGCTCCCGAGAAGGAATTTTTCTCGCCTTTCAATATCCGAGCGAAATTCCCGGCGTCACCATTGCCAATTTTCTTAGGGCTGCCCTGCAAGCCCGCTTGCCTAAGGGCGAAGAACTCGAAGCCACCGATTATTACGCTAAGCTCTACCAAAAAATGGATCTGCTCCAAGTGCCCCGCACATTCACCTCCCGCTCGGTGAATGAGGGATTTTCGGGTGGCGAAAAAAAGCGTTGCGAGATTCTTCAGATGGCCATGCTTGAGCCTAGCTTTGCTTTGCTCGATGAGACGGACAGCGGTCTTGATATTGACGCCCTCAAGATTGTCTCCCATGGGGTCAATTCCCTGCGGGGGCCGAATGTGGGCATGCTGGTGATCACCCACTATCAGCGCCTGCTTAACTACATCGTGCCCGACTTCGTCCACGTCATGGTCAATGGGCGCATTGTCGAAAGCGGAACGAAAGACCTCGCGCTCAAACTTGAGGCCGAGGGCTACGACTGGACCAATCAAGAGAAGCCTGAGCCGGCTACCGCCTGAGCTAACGCAGAACACGACCCAATAAAAAAAAAGATCAATGAGTGACGAAACCACACAATTAGAAATTGACCGCGAGAAGGGAAACTTTCGCTACGACGTTGACTACGCCTTCGACGCCGGAACCGGTCTGACCGAGAAGACAATCGACTACATCTGCGAGGTGAAGAAGGAGCCAGATTGGATCCGAGCCTTCCGTAAGGACGCCCTCAAAAAATTTCTAGAGAAACCGATGCCGACACACTGGGCTTCGGAGGATCTGGAGAATATCGTTTTTGACAACATCCGCTACTACCTCTCTCAGGGCGGGCAAAAACCGAAGCGAACTTGGGACGAAGTACCGGATGACATCAAGCGCACCTTTGAGCGACTCGGCATTCCCGAGCAGGAGAGAAAATTCCTCGCCGGCGTCGAGGC
>CAXMPH010000199.1:0-3034 GCA_964195055.1 uncultured Chthoniobacterales bacterium
ACGGCGGGCTTCGTTATCTGCCTGTTGGTCACGGCCGGGCTCGGTCTTTTTTCCCTCCAGCAAGTCGAAAAACTGGCCGATGACATCGAAATCCTCAACGGCAGTGTTGTCCCCAGCCTGATCGTTCTCGAAGAAATTTCCGGACACTCCCGGGACGCCATGGTCTACCTCGAGCAACTCGCCGGAGAAGACTCGCCCGAGCAAATCGAAGATCTAAGACAAAGAACCAAGGAGGCTGTCCTCCAGACCGATGAGGCTCTCGCCCAGTATGAATTCCTTATTTTCAACGACGAAGATCGCCGTCTCTTTGACCAAGTCAAAACGACCCACCACTCATTCTGTTCAAATCGCGAGAAAACCCTCAACCTCTTTGACAAAGCGGAGATTGAGGAAGGAGAGAGTTTTCTAAAAAACGAGACCCTGCCAGCCTATGAAGCTGGAATCACCGCCCTCGAAGCTCTCCTCAAATTCAAAGAAGAATTGGGCCAAGCTCAGGCCAGAGCCTCAAAAATTGACGCTGAGACAGCGACCAGAAAAATCAAAATTATCCTGATTTCCGCACTGGTTATTTCGGCTCTCCTCGCCTCGGTCATCTCTCGGTCGAGCAATCGAGTGCTCCGCCGTTTGGCCACTAGCCTCGACGAGGGGGCACTACAAACGGCCGCGGCCGCTCGGCAGGTTTCCATGGCCAGCCAGAGCCTTTCCTCGGGAGCGAGCGAGCAGGCCTCCTCGGTCGAAGAAACCAGTGCCTCCCTTGAAGAAATTACTAGTATGATCCGCGCCACCGCAGAAAATGCTCAGCAAGCCAAGGCCCTTGCGGCGGACTCTCGGCTGGCGGTCGATGCTGGTTCTTCCGCTATGGGTGCCATGACCAAGGCGATGGAGTCTATCGACTCCTCCAGTGCCGAGGTGGCCAAGATCGTCAAAGATATCGACGAAATCGCCTTTCAAACCAACATTTTGGCCCTCAATGCGGCGGTTGAGGCCGCCCGTGCGGGCGAGGCCGGGGCCGGCTTCGCCGTGGTGGCCGATGAGGTCCGCTCACTGGCCCAGCGCAGCGCCGCCGCCGCCAAAGAAACCGCGGTCAAAATCGAAGCAGCCATAGCCAGCAGCCGCCAAGGTTCGGCCAACTCTGCCAAGGTCGCCGCATCACTCCGCCAGATCGCCGACAGCGTGACCTCGACAGATTCTCTGGTTGCCGACATCGCCGATGCGGCCCGGGAGCAGTCCCAAGGCATCGAGCAAATCAATAGCGGCATCGCTCAGATGGAAAAAGTGACCCAAAGCAATGCCTCCAGCGCCGAAGAAAGTGCCAGCGCTTCGGAGGAACTCTCTTCCCAAGCACAGTCGGTGCAGGACTTGGTGACCGGCCTGCGCAACTTTGTCGGGGGCCGACATCGCTCGAGCAAGGGAAATGGCCCCTCCTCCCTCCGACCGAGGGAAGAAAGACCCCGTTCTTCCATTCCCATGCCGGATGACATCGCCACAGGCAAGGACCCGACCGACCGGGACTTCCGTAATTATTGAAGTGACTTGAGGAGGAAATTCTTGTGCCAGCCGAAGTTTTTCCCGATGCAAAGCTGACCCGAGAGGCTTACCGCTACATCGTCGATCTGGTCTACCGCCACAGCCGGATTAATCTGGGAAAGGACAAGCAGGCTCTTCTTTCCAACCGACTACGACACCGCTTGCGCACCCTCAAACTGGGGTCCTACGGCGACTATTGTCAGGTATTGCAGTCGCCTAGCGGCCTAGAGGAGATAGAGCACTTAATCGATCTCGTCTCAACCAACCACACCCGATTTTTCCGCGAACCCGCCCACTTTTCTTTTCTTTCCCAGGAGGCACTGCCCGCGATCGTGCCCCAACTAGCAGAGGACGGAGAACTTCTCCGGGTATGGTCATCGGCCTGTTCCTCCGGAGAGGAACCATACAGTTTGGCCATGGTTCTGGCCGATTTTTTGGGAGTATTTCCCGCAGTGTCATGGGAGATCTCTGCCACCGATATATCCCGACGCATACTAGCTCACGCTGAACAAGGTATTTATCGTAACGACCTCGTCGAGGCCGTTCCACCGGATCTCCTCAAGCGCCATTTCCAAAAAGGGATTGGGCGCCGTGATGGGTTCTGTCGCATCAAAAAAGAACTCCGGCGCCAGGTAATCTTCCATCGGCTTAATTTATTTGAGAAAAAATACTCCATTGCAAAGAGGCAAAACGTCATCTTCTGCCGCAATGTTATGATCTACTTTGACCCAACCTCACGGGCCTTGCTAGTCCAGCGCCTGAGCGAGCACCTCGCGCCTGGCGGGTACTTGATTGTCGGCCACTCGGAAAGCCTCTTTGGTATCCCCCACCAACTAGAATCGGTACAGCAGGGAGTTTACCGCCTCAGGCCATGAACAACGGAAAAATATTTCGTGTCCTTGTTGTCGATGATTCTGCCCTAGCCCGTCGAGCCATCGCCGAGGCCCTCGAGCGAGATCCTCAGTTGGAGGTAGTGGGTAGCGCCATCGACCCCTACGACGCCCGGGAAAAGATCCTCGAACTGAGCCCGGATGTCATCACTCTCGATTTGGAGATGCCACGGATGGATGGTCTTACCTTCTTGAAAATCTTGATGGAGCACCACCCTCTCCCTGTCGTGGTGGTGAGTTCCCTGACCCAAGCCGGTTCGATCAAGGCCATGGAGGCCATCTCTCTAGGAGCCCTTGATGTCCTGGCTAAGCCCGATGGCGGATTGGGACTGGGGGAGCTCTCCCAGCGACTGGCTTTTCATGTCAAGGTGGCGGCCCAAGCTAGGCCCGGCGCCAGTTATGCGTCCGGCCAAGGGGAGGACAAGGAAGTCACCCCTAGCACCCTTCCCCCCGGCGGATTTTCTTCAAGTAAGGTCATCCTCATTGGAGCCTCCACCGGGGGCGTCGAGGCTCTACGATTTTTACTCCCCCAACTTCCTCGAGGCCTCCCTCCTATTTTGGTGGTACAACACATCCCCAAAAATTTCTCGCGCCTCATGGCTGAACGACTGAATGAG
>CAXMPH010000200.1:0-2985 GCA_964195055.1 uncultured Chthoniobacterales bacterium
AACCGAGCGAGCCAACCTCGACCTCCTTCTCGACCTCATGGATCTGCGAAAGTTTTTTGAGGTAATTGTTTCCGGAGAAGAAGTAATCCATGGCAAACCTGATCCGGCTATCTTCCTCCTCGCCGCGGAGCGCCTTGGTCTGCCGCCCCTCGATTGCCTCGTGATCGAGGACGCCCTCGTAGGAATTGAGGCAGCTCGCCGGGCTGGCATGACCGTGCTGGGGGTAGCAACCACGGAACCGATTGAAGCCCTGCAAGGAGCCGATGCCACGGCAGCCAACCTAGAAGGCATCGATCCGATCCAGTTGATGAGAGTGCAACGAAAATAAAAATAGTTAGCTCCTCCCCTTGCGCGACCGGGCAATCGATGAAAAGGTTTCACCATGACGAAGCCGTCCACCTTGACTCACCAGCTTGATTTACATCTCCCGTACCACGGTCCCGCCTTGCGAACTGTCGCGTGCCTGATTGAGGAGAATCTTGCCTGTCACCCCTCACCCAATACCAAGCTGGAAGGCTTGGAAGGCGAATGGGGACCAGATATCGCAGAATCGTGGAAAGCGCTCCACGACATCATGACCCAACTTGAAGCAGCAGCTGATCGTGTCGATGCTGCCTGCGAAAGCGCCGACTGCTAAGCCAGCTGCCCCCGTGCGCCGGTGGCAGCACCTCCTAGCTTGAGGGTATTTTCTCTAGCTGCGCCTTAACCTTCGCCGCCGTTTCCTCAGCCATCCCTGAGGAAAGCTTCTCCCCAGCGATGCCGATCTCTCTTAGCTTCCCGATCCGGCTTCCAGCATGGCGGAGAGCCGCCTATCGGGACTGGCCCCAAGTTCAAGCGCCCTCTCGTAGTGCCGCTTAGCTAAGGCAATGGACGGAGGTTTTGCGGTGGCGTAAATAACGGATAAGTTAAAGTGAGCCTCGGCGTAATCTGGTTGAACCGTGATAGCGCGACGCAAGGACTCCTCGGCTCGGCCAAATTTCCCTTGCTGACTGGAGGCCACCCCAAGGTAGTTAAGAGTGATTGGATCATCCGCCATCGCCTGATTGGCCCGCTCAAGGATAGTGACCGCTTCATCGATCCTATTTTGCTCAATTAAAACGGCACCAAGCGTAGTGAGGGAGAAGGCATCCTGCGGATTAGCCTGCACCGCCTTTTCCAAGGCAAGCTGAGCCGCGGTTAATTTGCCTTGGCGGAATTGAGCTACCCCGAGATTAGCCAGAGCCACCACGTTGTTTGGCTCCACTTCGACGACTTCTTGGTAGAGCTTTTCCGCACTGGCAAAGTCGCCGTTGATAAATTGGTCGCGGGCCTGATTGACCAGCGCAAGTAATTCGGGCGGCAGTTCAGGGTTGGGGGAGCTCGCTTCATCCAACTCCTCGTAATCAGGGTCCGGCTCAATCTCTGCCGTGTCCTCGTCCGCTGTGGAAAAACCTTCATCGGAAGAAGGCAGAGTCTCCTCTGAAAATTCCTCCTTGGGTGCCTGAGATTGGAGTCCTTCAATCTGCGGCCTTACGATTTCGATTTGAGCCGTCATCTTGGCCGCATCAGGATCGAGCAAGGTGATGAGAGGACGTTTGAGCATTTCCAACTCAGCAGCACTCAATTCCAAGGTCGGCTTGGCTAATTCATTAATTCTGTCGTTGAGGGTGTCCGAACGGATTTCCAAACGGTTCATCTCATCCTGGGCCAAGCGGTAAGCCTGCTCACGTCGCGCCTGGGACTTGATCTGTCGCATGATGATACCACGCAGAATTTCATTTTCCTGCTGCAGGAGCTTGGCATCCGCGGCCGTGACATCACCAAGTTTGACGGCGGCAAGGGCCCCAGTAACTTTGTCGTATTCACTGAGCAGCTGATCATTGACCGCTTGTAATTTGTCGAACCTTTGGCGGTCGTCCTTTAATTGGGTCTGGGCTCCAATAAGTTGTTCGCGCACATAGTCCAAAGCCGATTGCAGACTAGCGATCATTTCTACCTTAGCCGTGGTGTCGCTTTCCATCCCGGCGATTTGTCTCGAAGCTAACTCGAGCTTTTGCTCGAGTTGTCGGTTTGCTTCGATCAGTTCAGCGTTCTTTTCCAAAGCCGATAGCGCCTCCGCTACCTGCTCCTGCGCCGTGTCACGGGCCACAATCAAATCTCCCCGCTCGGCCTCGAGTTCGGATACACGGGCGCTGAGGGTCTCAACTTCTTGTCTCGCCGTGTCTCGCTCAGCCTCGAGTGCACCCGTCTGCGCCTTGGCCTCCTTGGTTTCCGTCTGAGCAACCTGCAAATCAGCCACGGCCCGCTCGGAGGCTGCCTTGGCCTCAGCCAGTTCGGCTTTGGCTGTTTCCGTATCATTGCGAGTGCTTTCTAGTTGAGCTGAAAGTTTTTTGATTTTCGTTGCACTCTCCTCCATCTGCACCGTCAGTTGCTCTTTTTCCAAATCTGCTGCCGCTAAGGCATCCTCCAGTCGCTTGGAGTCCTCAGGGGTGCCGGACGGGATTAATGAAGAAACGGCCTCAGCACTCGCTTCGAGGTGGCTGACTTTGGTCCCTAGGTCAACCGCCAGGGTCTTGGTCTTTTCTAGCTCCATGCTGACATTGAGCAACTCGGCTTCGCTTTGCTTAATCTGCTTCGCTAAGTCAGTGCTGCGCTGCTGCTCGACCACGAGCCTCTGCCGGAGAGAGTCACTCTCGCGGTTGCCCCGCCCCGAGGAGGGAGTCCGAGCCGTCGGACGAGAGGGAGAGCGAGACGGCGGGTTGCTCGAAGTACCCGGCGAAATAGAAATTGTCGGGGCAGAGAACTTACCATCCCGACGGGGCGGTCGAACCGGAGGAAGCATGTCTTCCGAGCTGTCCATCGAAGCCAAATCAGGTGGAGGTCCCAAAGTGGGGTCAGAGAGAGAGCCTTCGAGCCTCACGATAGCTTCTCGGGTTTTGCGGAGACGAAAATCAACAACCAGCGGCTGCCAGTCCGGATTTTTGGCCTTCAATTGGCCTAGCTGGG
>CAXMPH010000201.1:0-2967 GCA_964195055.1 uncultured Chthoniobacterales bacterium
CATCCTGGTTGGCAATCAGGTGACGAGTATATGGATATATGCCAGCTTTACTGCGAGACACACACGTCGAGCAGTTACGAAAGTAGGTCCAAGTGATCCGGTGGTTGAATGTGGAATTGCCATCGCTCAACGGACAAAAGGTACGCTAGGGATAACAGGCTGATCCTGCCCAAGAGCTCATATCGACGGCAGGGTTTGGCACCTCGATGTCGGCTCATCACATCCTGGGGCTGGAGAAGGTCCCAAGGGTCCGGCTGTTCGCCGGTTAAAGTGGTACGCGAGCTGGGTTCAGAACGTCGCGAGACAGTTCGGTCCTTATCCACTGTGGGCGCAGGAGAATTGAGGGGTTCAGATCCTAGTACGAGAGGACCGGGTCTGACGAACCTCTGGTGTTCCAGTTGTCGTGTCAACGGCATTGCTGGGTAGCTATGTTCGGAAAGGATAAGCGCTGAAAGCATCTAAGCGCCAAGCCTCTCCCAAGATGAATTCTCCCTGAAGAGCCGTGGTAGACCACCACGTTGATAGGTTGTGGGTGTAAGCACAGTAATGTGTTCAGCTTAGCAATACTAATGCTCGTCCGGCTTGGTCATTTTTTTCCTCTACCAATTTATTGGTATGAAATTCTTGACTTTAACAGCTTACTAAGGGGTAGTCCTCTATGCAGATGTCAGTGAATGATTAAGTTCTTTCAAATCCTGACAAGTTTGATCAACAGAAGTTGGCCCACGCGCAAGCGTGGTTCAGATTCTGGTGATCATAGCGCAACGGCCCCACCCGTTCCCATCCCGAACACGGAAGTGAAACGTTGCAGCCCCGATGGTAGTGCTTCTATAGGTTGTGCGAGAGTAGGACGTTGCCAGTACCCCACCCCTCTCATGGTTCGCCATGAGAGGGGTTTTTTATGCCCTGATGCAAACCGCTTCTTCTTTCCACATAGGAGCAAGCCACCGCCTCGGTCTCGAAGATTCTTCGTTCCTCAGGCTATCTATTGAATTTTCCCTTCCTCGGTACTTCCGGGGAAGGGTTTTTTCGTGTCGGAGGACCTAGCAACTTGGCCCAGGTCAATCTGTCAGCTTTTCCCTGTCATAGGGGAACTTCCTCACCACCTGTCCTTGAGGTGAACGAGGGTGGACCTTGCCGTCTTATAGATTTCTGCTGTGGGAGGGTCGGATGCCTTATCTCGGGGAAGCCACCGTGGTTGTGGCCAAGCATGGGCTGGCTTGGCTCCGTCTAGGAAGGTCTCGTGGAGGTCCCCAGTTTGGGTTTGAGATATCCCCCCTGCATCATCACTCCCAAGGCGGTGCGGCGAACCAGGAAATGGTAACTCAGGAGCAGGGGAAGAATGACGAGAATGATCATGAGAACCATCTTGATCGTGGAAGGGATCTCCCAATAACGAAAGAGGGAAGGAATGAGGATGGTCAGAGGAAAATGGAGCAGATAGATCCATAAGGAGGCATCGACGAGGTAACGAACTACCGGGTGCTTTCCTCTCAGGATTCTCTCTCCCACCCCAATAAAGCCGGCGAGGAGAAACCAGACGGTGGTAACTTGGAGGAACTGGGCCCAGAGAAAAATTGTCCGGCGGGAACCGACTACCTCGATTCCCCCGGGGTAGAGGTACCAAGCCATGGTGCTGGCGCAGGCGAGAAAAAGAAAAACTGACCCAGCGATTAAACAGAACCAGGCACTTTTTTTGAGGTGCTCAATTATTCCTCGCTTTCGATAGCCGATCCAGCCCACGCCAAAGTAGAAGAAGTACAGGGCCATGACGTGCCAGAGGGGAGCCCAACCTAGAGGGGTGTCGATTCCTGGGTTTGTCATGGGTAGCATGAGGCCATAGGAGAGGAGGATGAGGACGGGCGGGAGAAGCCAACTCCAAGCTCGGCCGCTGATTTTCTCGCAAATTTGGCCGATGATCCACTTGGAGTAGCGAAAGCGGTGGAGAATAGCCCGACCTCCAACGATGACTCCATAGAACCAGACCAAATAATAAAGAAACCAGAGATGGATCGGCCCCGCTTGGCGGAAATCCACCGAGAAATTGATCTTTGGTACGGCCTCGGTGAGAGAAACGCGGCCCTCGCCGGAGGCATAAATCCAGGCAAAGGAAATTGACCAGGCAAGGAGAGGAAACACGACAAACCAGCCAAGGACGAGAGGAAGAACAATTCGGTTAAAGCGATTGACAGCAAAGAGATAGGCCCCTTGCTTCTGCCAGACCATCGCGGCAAAAAAGCCCGCCATGGTAAAAAAAATCGGCATGCGGAAAACATGGATCCCAACCACGAGGAAGCCTGCCAACGGGTTGCCCGTCACGTCCTGGTAAAGCCAAAGACCAGGGGTGGGATGGAAGCAGAGTGCGGTATGGAGGACAACCCCAAGGAGCATCATGGATGCTCGGATAAGATCGAGGCCGTGGTAGCGACGATGGGGCGGACCGCCTCGGAGGGAGGGGCTTTGCCAGTTATCTGGTGAACTTGCCTGAGGTTGCATGGACTATGACAAGACCCTAGGTGCTGCACCTCGTCGGCCGTGATCGGAATAAAACTGAAGGACTTTTAGAGGGAGCCTAATATTTTTGCTACAAGTTTTTCGAAGACAGGGAAGTCGGAGTCGTCTCTCCCTCTCTCCCGGCGGGTGTGGGGCAGAGGTCCTTGATCATTTTGGCAAGGTTGGAGCAACCAATCGTCGATTCGGGTGATAGGGGAGGGACGGCCAAGGATTAAGTCATCAAGATGGAAGGCGGAGGAAGAAAAGTTAATCCATGAAAAAATTCTCCGATTCTTCATTCCTCTGGTAAATAGCTGGTAAGAGTAGGTTTGGGTGCCACTTACTTAAATGTGCCGCAGGCAAATTTGCCGCCTTACCTGACTCCAGCAAATGATCTGAGTGACTTGACCCTGACTAGCCTCACCGGGGTGATCATCGGTAAGAGCAGCAGTGAAGAGATGGCTCTTCGTTCCT
>CAXMPH010000202.1:0-2940 GCA_964195055.1 uncultured Chthoniobacterales bacterium
CTAAAAATATCCCGAGCGGTGTACTCAATCCGTATGACAGTACAAACCAAAGTTTTAGGAACACTTTGTTTGCTATTTGCCATTCCCGTTGTTGCCTAAAAACAACTCTTCCTAAGGTCTTCCTCCACCAACCTAAGACCGGCGATTAGGACGTGCCCAGACTTATGGCGAGGTCTTACCGAGGGGGAAACCCTGCTGTCGGCCGTACCTTCGCTCATGATACTCTCCCGTGCGATTGGGGAGAACTCTTTCCCTAACTCCGCCGTGCTCTGCCTCTATTCTACGATGAACCAAGGGTTGAGCAGGTTCTTCTTGTTGTAGACTAAGGGTTCGCCACTTTCGGCGATATTTACCTGACGCCCGGCTCCCAATACCACCGCGTGGGCTGCGGCGGTGTCCCATTCCATGGTCGGGCCAAAGCGTGGGTAGACATCAGCCTGCCCCTCTGCCACGAGGCACAGCTTGAGGGAGCTTCCTGCCGAGAGAAACTCCACCTTCTTGCCCTCGGCTCGAAGCCTCTCTACCAAATCGGTTACTTCCTTGGTCAGGTGGGAGCGACTGGCCACCACCGTGACCTGCTCCAGCTTGGTGTAGTGTGCCTTGGCCGTCTGATCGAGCCGGGTCACGCTTCCGTCCTGAGCCCGCCGGAATGATCCTCCCTCGGGTCCACCGTAAAAAATCACCCCTTCGGTTGGCCGGGCCACCCCGCCGAAGACGGGGACGCCATCTTCGACCAAGGCGATGTTGACCGTGAATTCCCCATTGCGTTTGATGAACTCCTTGGTCCCGTCCACCGGATCGACCAGCCAGAACCGTTTCCAATCTTGGCGCTGTTCATAGGGGATTGCCTTGGACTCCTCGGAAAGAATGGGAATCTCCGGGTAGGCTTCCCTCAGCCCTGCCACGATGACCTCATTGGCTCGGCGATCCGCTTCGGTCAGCGGGGACTGATCCTCTTTGGTCTCCACCTCGAAATCGTCTTTTCCGTAGACCTCGAGAATGGTGCGGGAAGCGGCATCGAGGATATCAAGAATCTTCTGGGAATTGGCAAAAATCACGGGGGACTCTGTCCCACTTTGTCTCCGCTGGCAAGATTGACCAATGGCCAAATAATCAACCAGTCTTGGCTAAGCTTTTCCTCCCTCAGGTCGGCCTCAAGTTAAGTGGACGCTTTCCAAGTCGGTCATGGGTTGGCCAAAGTAGGCTATGGCAGATTCCCCCGAGGCAGTGGCCAGACATATGTTGCTCGCCGATGTGAGGCGGATGCCTTGGGCGCGTGGCCTCAAGGCGGAGACCTTGGCTGAAATTGTGGCGACCGCCGAATTTGTCACGGTTTCTGAGGGCGAATTCATTCACCGGGCGAATCAGGTTCTCGGGGCGGTTCATTTCTGCATCCGTGGCCGTTTCATCGCCTCGGTCGAGGACCTCTTCGGTAAAAATGTGCTGGAGCGCTCACTTGGGAGGGGGACCTGTTTTGGCCTGTTTTCCATCGGACAATCCGAAGATGATCGGATCACCATCCAAGCCTCGGAGCCGAGCCACCTGCTCAAGCTCGGTTTTGCCGACCTGCACCGGCTCACCGCCAAGTACGAGGCTTTTCAACTCAACCTCTACCGCATCGCCGGTGAGCAGGTGCGCCAGATGATGAACCTAGATCGGAAGAAGGTGGTGCCTCGCGAGGTCGGAATGGTCCATCACCGAGGGGCCTTCCGCGGCTTGACCGGCCAGCTTGTTCGACGTCTGAGCCAGCTGGGTGAGAAGATGGGAGTTCTCTCCGATGATCCCAGCTGGGAGCCGGTCGATGGAGTTGACCACCACCCTCTGACCGAGAATGGTCATGAGATGGATCAGGAGGCGCGGAGGGCCTTGCTCCAAAAATGGACGGCTCGTCATCGAGTCTTTGTCGATCTTTCCACCTCCTGCGGCGGGGATGGCCTCGCTCGGATGATGCGTTTTGCCGATGTCGTTCTCTGGTGTGTCCGGCCTGAGGATGCCACGGAAGCTCGGTCCCTCCTTACTTCTCTTGAGGCATCCATCCCTGGCTGCACCGCAAAAGTTTTGCTTGTCTGGTGCCTTGGCGACGAGAAGTTTGCCCCCCACGATCCGGCTTTGTTGAACCTAGCCGAGCGTCAGTTTGTTTTTTCGCCCAAGCCTCCTCCCAAGAATCGCGGGCGGCAATTGAACCTCGGGCTAGAACGTCTCCTCCATCAATTGCGTGGCGTCCGTATCGGGTTGGCTCTTGGGGGAGGAGCGGCCCGAGGGATGGCGCACCTCGGCGTGATTAAGGCTCTGGAGGAGAAAGGCATATTTATCGACATGCTAGCTGGCACGAGTGCGGGGGCCATGACCGGCACCCTTTACGCTTCGGGGATGGATCTTGACCATGCCACCCAGAGTTTCAAAAAAGATCTGAGCTTGCCCTGGTTCTTTCGCATCCTTCCCGGCGGTGGCTACTGGTACCTGCTTGGCAAATACCGATGGGGGCAATTTGACTCGATGCTCCGCTGTTATCTCGGGGATGTCTCCCTCGACCAGTTGCCCATACCCATCTGCACCGTGGCGGTGGATCTGGTCAGCAGCAGCCAGGTGGTGCGGACCAAGGAGGATGCGGTGCGGAGCATTCTCGAGAGCATCAACCTACCGGGACTTTCCTCCCCCATTTTAGGAGAGGAGAAAGCTTTGGTTGACGGGGGGCTGGTCAACAATATTCCGGCTGACATTCTGGTGGCTCGGGGATGCAACTTCGTTATCGCCTCCAGCGTCACCGCAAAATTAGAGAAAGAGTTTAGCGGTATCGGTGGCGGGGGCGGCAAAGCAAGCAAGCCCTCAACCCTGCAGACCCTTCTGCGTGGCCAACTTGTCCAGAGCCACAACATGAACTCGGTGGGGATCAATCCAGCTGATGTGGTGGTCGCTCCCGATGTGACTGGCTTTGAACTT
>CAXMPH010000203.1:0-2939 GCA_964195055.1 uncultured Chthoniobacterales bacterium
TGAAATTTTCGTCGTGGTCGCTGACGAGTCCCGGAGGATGGAGGCACTGGGCGTGGTCCATCTGCTCCGAACCTTGGGGAGGCGAGTCGACTATCCCCTGACCGAGGTTAAGGTCGGGCGGCAATTTAAAGACGCTGCCGCCTCGGGGGCTAGGGTTGCCCTCGTCGTGGGTGAAGAGTGGCCGACTTTAAAGGTCAAAGATCTTCAGGCTCGAATTGAAACTGAATTGTCCCAAGACGCACTTGCCGATTGGGCGATGAACCTCCACACTCCCGCCCCATGAATTTTAGGACTCATCACTGCGCTGCCCTCCGGGCTAAAGATATCGGAAATCGTGTCACTCTCGCCGGTTGGGTCGGGTCACGTCGGGATCACGGCGGGGTCATCTTTGTCGATCTCCGTGATCGCGAGGGGATGACTCAAGTTGTTTTTCGACCAGAGGAGCAACCATCCGTGGCTGAAGCCTCTCACGGCCTGCGCGATGAGGATGTCATCCAAGTCTCTGGAATAGTGACCCAGCGCCTTGAGGGTACCGGCAACGCTAAATTAACCACCGGAGATATTGAGGTGGTGGCCGACTCCCTGACCATTCTGAACAAGGCCGACCTCCTGCCCTTTCCTCTGGACGAGCAGATTGCCAACGAAGATCTGCGTCTGGCCCACCGTTACCTCGACTTACGACGTCCCGCCATGGCGGAAAATTTGCGTCTTCGTCATCGAGTGACCAAGATTCTGCGCGACGTCCTGGATCTCGACGGGTTTTGGGAGATCGAAACTCCGGTTCTGAGTAAGAGCACTCCGGAAGGCGCTCGTGACTTTCTTGTCCCCAGCCGTCTCAATCCGGGAACATTCTACGCTCTCCCGCAGGCTCCGCAGCAATACAAGCAACTGCTGATGGCGGCGGGAGTGGAAAAGTACTTCCAGATCGCCCGCTGCTTTCGCGACGAGGACTTGCGTGCCGATCGTCAGCCGGAATTTACCCAAGTAGACATTGAGATGAGCTTCACCACGGCGGAGGATATCTTTGCTCTCATCGAAAAAGCCTTCGCTGCCGTCTTTAGCGAGGCCTGGGGGGTCGAAATTCCGTCTACTTTCCCGCGGATGACCCACCGTGAGGCGATGGATCGTTTCGGTAGTGACAAGCCTGATACCCGCTACCCCCAAGAGATTCTTAATGTGGGAGATATCTTCGCCAGTACCGAGTTCAAGGTCTTTCGTGGCGCTCTCGACTCTGGCGGTGTCGTCCGAGCGCTCAATGTCAAAGGGTTAGCCAAGATCACCACCGGACAGATAGAGGAACTGACCCAAATGGCCAAGCAGTACGGAGCCAAGGGTCTGGCGTTCATCAAGTGTGAAAATGGCGAGTGGAAATCACCGATCGTAAAGTTTTTCAGCGAAGCCGAGAAAAAAGCTCTGCAGGAGCGCCTCAATATCGAGGAGGGTGACCTTGTTTTGTTCGGTGCCGATCGTCGTGATACTGTTTGTGAGGTCTTGGGAAGGGTTCGTTTACGAGTGGTCGAAATCCTAGGGATCAAGCATGACCCTCAACGCCTAGATTTTCTTTGGGTGGTTGATTTTCCTCTTTTAGCTTGGAGCGAGGAGGAGCAAAAACTCAACGCAGTGCACCACCCGTTCACCCGACCCAAGGCCGAGGACATCGGATTACTCGACGAAGAAAAGTACTCCGAGGTGCGGGCTGAGGCCTACGATATTGTGCTCAACGGGGTAGAAATCGGTGGTGGCAGTATCCGGATTCACGAGGCTGATCTGCAGTCTAAGGTGTTTGCCCTGCTGGGGGTCGATGCGGCAGAGCAGACCGAGATGTTTGGCCACCTTCTCCAAGCCTTCCGCTTCGGTACGCCTCCCCATGGGGGAATTGCCCTCGGTCTCGATCGCCTGATCATGCTGCTGGCCCACGCTGATTCGATCCGTGATGTCATTGCTTTCCCCAAGAACAACCGTGGGATCGAGCTGATGACCAGCTCACCCGCTGCGGTCGACCCCAAGCAACTGCGGGAACTTTATCTCACCTCGAAGAAAAAGCCTGCGGCGGGATCATGAGGGATTCTGGGGCAGAGGAGTCGGTCTCAAAAATGAGGGCGGCGGGCTTGTCCGAAGCGGTCATCACTTGCTTCCGCCGAGCTTGGGAGAAGGCAGCTTCCGCTGAGGCTGGTCTGATGCCTGAATCAGGATTGCAAGCTGTCGACGGAGTGCCCCGTTGGGCCGAGGTGGTAGATCCTTCACCTGATCCAGCACTGCTGGAGAAACTCTGCGTCATCAAGCTCAATGGTGGGCTGGGAACAGGTATGGGGCTGGAGCGTGCCAAGTCGCTCATTGCCGTGAAAAAAGGACTGACTTTTTTGGACTTTATGGCCCGCCAGATCCTCTGGCTGCGGAAGACACACCGGACTTCAGGACCCCGTTTTCTCTTGATGGACAGCTTCAGTACCTCGGAAGACACCCTAGCTTATCTAGAGCGATATCCTGAGCTGAGCCATGGAGGGGAGCTGGACTTTCTCCAGAGCAAAGTTCCCAAGCTGATGGTTGATACTCTGGCACCGGTAACTTGGCCGGCTGATCCCGAGCTCGAGTGGTGTCCTCCGGGACACGGTGATCTTTATCCGTCCCTCCTCGGGTCGGGCTGGCTCGATGGCTTAGCCGAAGAGGGGATTGAGTATTTGTTCATTTCCAATAGCGATAATCTCGGAGCCATCGTCGACCTTGGCCTCCTCGGATATTTTGCCGGCAGCGGCTTATCCTTGCTCATGGAGGTGGCCGAACGGACGGCATCCGATCGTAAGGGCGGGCACCTGGCCCGACGCAAGAGTGATGGACGCTTGGTCCTGCGCGAGGTGGCCCAGTGTCCCGAGAATGACCAAGAAGCCTTTCAAGACATTACCCGCCACCGCTTCTTCAACACAAACACCCTCTGGTTGCGT
>CAXMPH010000204.1:0-403 GCA_964195055.1 uncultured Chthoniobacterales bacterium
GAAATTGTGGAGAACCAGGACAAAACGGTAAGGCTCTGGCAAAAGCTCTCCCAGCGCTACAAAGACCAACCATGGATCGCTGGCTACGACCTGATCAACGAGCCGGCCTGGGACCTCCCCGGTGGCACCCTCTTGCGCTCGCTCTACCAGCGCATTACCGAGGTCATTCGGGCCAACCGCGACCAACACATCCTCTTCATTGAGGGTAATTGGTACAGCAATGACTACACCGGACTGACGCCTGCGTGGGACCCTCAAATGGTCTATGTTTTCCACAAATACTGGTCCTCCGCAGAAACCCCTTCCGAACTCCAGTGGGTTCTTGATCTTCGGACCGCCGACAACCGGCCGATTTGGTGCGGCGAGCATGGCGAGAACAGCAATGACCATTTCACCAAGATGG
>CAXMPH010000204.1:413-2934 GCA_964195055.1 uncultured Chthoniobacterales bacterium
AAGATGGTCGAACTGCTCCACGGCCAAGGCATCGGCATGTCCTGGTGGCCGATGAAAAAATTCACCAGCATCAACGGATTGGTCGATTCAAACCTGCCGGCAGGTTACGACGACCTCCTCAGCTACCTCGGAGGCTCCAATCCGAGCCTTAGTCCAAGGAACGCCTTGTCCACCCTAATGCAACTGGCCGAGAGCGTCCGCTTGGAGAACAGCCGCCTCCAGAGTGAGGTCATCCGCGCCATCCAGCTCCAGCCAGGCAACCGCGATACCGCACCCTTCGCCCTCCATCAAATCCCCGGTCGCGTCTACGCTGCCGACCATGATCAGGGAATGAATGGACACGCCTACGGGGATACCAGTTGGGAAAACTGCAATCTTACAACCGGAAAATACACCCCCTGGAATACGGGATGGACCTACCGCAACAATGGTGTCGATATCGAGAACTGCAGCGACTCCCTCTCCAACGGATACAATGTCGGCTGGTTCCGTGCTTCCGAGTGGATGCGCTACACCGTCTCAGTCGCTACCTCCGGAACTTACCGTATCGAACTAAGAGTAGCTAATGGGTCGGGTCAGCCTGGGAAATTAGAAATTCAAGACGGCGATGGCCTGGAGGTTCTCGCCACGGCGGTAATCCCCGACACCGGCGGCTATACCTCCTACCGGACGGTAGTCTGTGGTGGTGGCTTCGCTACCTCAGGCACCCAAGCCATCCGCATCGTCAACGCCGGCGGCTCTTACAACATCGCGTCGGTGAATTTTGTTTGGACCGATTCAACCGTGCC
Source organism: uncultured Chthoniobacterales bacterium (assembly GCA_964195055.1). GTDB lineage: Bacteria > Verrucomicrobiota > Verrucomicrobiia > Chthoniobacterales > JACTMZ01 > JACTMZ01. The sequence continues at coordinate 1,202 of CAXMPH010000204.1, forward strand.
GGCGACCACCTCTGCCTTGGCTCCTCTTCGGACGATCACCCTCAAAGGCAGCAATGGGCTCTATGTCACCTACAACTCCGAGAGCAAACTAGCCTCCTCCACCGCCGACGCCTCGGCAGCGAACACCCTCTTCACCCTCGTCGATGCAGGCTCGGGGCGTACCGCTCTGCGTGCCTCGAACAACAAGTACCTCCGACTCTCCACCACCGACGGCAAGCTCTATGCCGATGGGCCAAGCATCGGCCCCAGCGAAAGCTTTCAGGTGCGATCGCTCAGCGGTTCATCATCTCTGCAAGGATCCAACGGCCTCTATGTTTCCTCGGAAGGTGGGTCCTCCTCCGGGCTGACTTGCACCCGCCCCACCCCGTCTGGGTGGGAATATTTTGAAGCAGCAATCCAATCGGTGACCTTCGTCTCCCCAGCTGCCGCACCCGAGGCACCGGATGGACTAGAAGTCCGGGGCGATGACCTGACCGCCACCCTCACTTGGGAGGCATCGTCTGGGGCGTCGCACTACACCGTGAACCGGTCAACCAAGCCGGGCGGGCCCTATGCGCAGGTAGGAACTTATCTTGCCGAGCCGGAATTCACCGACAGGTTTGTCCAAGAGGGAGCCAAATATTACTACGTGGTGGTCGCCTACGCCGGCAACGTCTTCGGACCTCCATCGGAAGAAGTCACCCTGACGGCCCCCGGTTTACCACCAGCTTGGACGGCGCAGGACATCGGAAGCGTGGGCTTAGGAGGGAGTTCCCATTTTCTCGATGACACCTTCACTCTTCAAGGGTCCGGCTCAGACATTTGGGGGAATGCCGATGCTTTCCAATTTGCTGGCCAATCCCTTAGCGGAGATTGCGTCATCACGGCGCGGATCGAAAGCATGTCCGGCACAGACTACTGGGAGAAAGCTGGATTGATGGTGCGGGAATCGAATGCGGCCGACGCCAAAAATGTCATACTCCTGACCACACCAGAGCAAGGAGGCACCCGCTTGCAATGGCGGAGCTCGCAAGGTGGAACCACTTTCGACCGCCAACTCAGCCAGAGCAACCCACCCTTGTGGCTACGGCTAGTACGTAGTGGGGACACCTTCACGGCCTGGCAGTCGAGCAATGGGATGACCTGGACCAACACCTCCACCGCCACGGTGGCGATGAACCCCTTGGTTCTGGTGGGCTTGGCGGTGACCTCGCACAATATCAACAGACTCAGCACCGCCACCTTTGACCAGCTCACCCTGTCCGCTCTGCCACTTGGCACTTCCAGCTGGGCCGCTTTTCAAAATGCCTGGTTTTCGACTCAGGAGATAGCCCTGGCCAACCTCAGCGCCCCGGAAGCCGATGCCAACGCGGACGGCCTCCCCAACATCTTGGCCTACGGCATGGGCCTGAGCCCGTGGATTCGTCCGCAGCTAGGCAGCGGTGCCCATCCAGTAACTCAGATTCAGGATGGATTTCTCTGCATCACCTACCAGCGACTAAGGGGGCGCTTTGATTTCAGCGCTGACGTCGAGGTTTCTGGTGATCTACAAACGTGGAACTCTGGAGGGAGGTACACTGTCCAAACCGAAGTCGTTCCCCTCGATGAGGTCCGCGAGCAGGTAACGGTGAGGGATACCCATCCCGTGACCGGCGCTGGTCAACGATTTATCCGTCTTCGAGGAACCTACTTCCCATAAAGAGGTTGAAAAAAATTAAGACGGGACCGTGCGGGAGAGCAATTTCAGACAAGTG
>CAXMPH010000205.1:0-2924 GCA_964195055.1 uncultured Chthoniobacterales bacterium
TCGGCGACATGCCCACCGGGCCCCCCGCCTGCAAGAGCCACCGTCGCCTCTCTGGCGGAGGCAAAGACAGGAATAATACCTGCCAGTCCCGACATTTCGAGAACCGAGGCACAAAAGGGCCGCAAGGCAGAAAGAGCCAAAGTTCCACCCGAAGCGGCGGCAGACTTCTGGGCCAAAAGGAAAAACCGAACACCCGCGCTGCTCAAGTAGGATAACTCGGCGCAGTCAAAAACAAGGGATAATCCTTGGCGGGGAGCCGAGAGAGTGGACTCGGCCTCTTTGGCACCGAAGCCATCAAGTCGGCCGACTAATCTGGCCACGGTCACCCCATGGTCTTCTTCTAGTTCTATCTTCATGAGGATATCTTTTTCCGGAGGGTCAGCACATTGCACCCGTCAATCCGGAGATACTCTTGCTGGTCTGTCATCTTTTTACAAAAATGAACTCCGAGACCACCAATGGGGCGTTCCTCAGCTGGGAGAGAGGTATCGGGGTCTTGACGGAGCAAAGGGTTGTACTCACGACCGTGGTCAGCTAGGCGAACCGTCCACTCCCCCCCTTCGGTAGCTAGCTCAACCTTCACCGCCAGCTTTCCCGCCGGCACCCCACCATAATCGATCACGTTGGTGACCAGTTCCTCGACCACGATCCGCAAGGCGAAAAGATCTTTATCAGGCAGTCCTGCTCTGCTGGCAAAGTCCACAGTGAAAGGCTCAATTTTGAGCAACTCCGCTCGGTCGGATAGAAAATCAGCAGATATCTTCACGTGAATGAGAGTTCCACCAGAGACACGTCATCGTCAAACACAGGCTGAGGATTAATCGCCCGCAACTGGTCCATCACCCAAAGAGAAGCCCCTTGACGGGGAGCTCGCTCGAGCAAGTTCTGGAGATCGCCGAAGCTCATCATGGTGCCGTCGCCCCGTTGAATCTCGTAGGCGCCATCGCTAAAAACAAAAAGGCGCGCCCCGGGAGGAATCCTTGTCTCCTTAGCTGAAAAATGCATTCCGGGAACGGCGCCGATAACCGGGCCTTTGCCAGCCAGAAGCTCGGTCGAGCCGTCCAACTTGACCATAATTGCCGGGGGATGACCTCCAGCGGCGAAGCGCATCATCCGCGTCATGGGATCGTAGATTCCGCACCAGGCCGTAAAAAACATGTCACCGTGACGATCCATGGGAAAAGAGGTGTTGAGCCCCGCCAGCACCGCCCCTGGGTCGGCAAAATCTACCCCCGGGAGAGACTCGGCACGAATCAGGTTCAAGACGCTGATCGAAAGCAAGGCTGCCCCCACCCCATGCCCGCAGACGTCGAGCAGGCAGATTCCAAAGAGATCATCACCGAGAGATCCATAGCCGAAAGCATCCCCGCCGAGCGTAGAGGAAGGAAGAAACTGCCAAGAGGCCGTCACCGGGCCGGCCATGAGCGGTGCCGGCAAAACGCTCTGCACGTAGGCCGCCGCCTCAGCTAGTTCCGCGGCCAGCTTACCCTGACTCTCCTCCAAGGCGGCGAAGGCCACCCGCTCAGCATCGCCCAATCTCTTGCGGTCGAGAGAAGCCCCAATACGGGCCCGCAGGAGTACGGGATCAAAGGGTTTGGGCAGATAGTCCTCGGCCCCCAATTCGATGCAGGAGACCACGCTCCCGATCTGATCCAGCGCGGAGATCATGATAACCGGCAGGTGGCGCAACCTCTCATCAGCCTTGATCTGGCGGAGCACCTCACGCCCATCCATCTCTGGCATCATGACATCGAGTAGGACCAAATCGAAAACCTCCACCCCGAGCCGCGCCAAAGCAGAAAAACCATCATGAACGGCGGCGCAGGTATGCCCCTCTTTCTCCAATCGCCGCTGCAGCACGGCGCAGTTATCCGGTTGGTCGTCGACGATGAGAATGCGGGCTGAGGGGGAGAAGGGAACCAGCTTAGGCTCCCTCAAGAAAAGCGGACCGCCCTCGATTTTCTGCGTCTTCCTTACCACCGCCTCTTCTCGGGTTGGGTTGGGAGCCAGTTTTTTTGGTTGGATCTCCCGGGTAATTAACTCAGCCAAACCTCGAGCGGCACGGCTGATCTTTTCCAGATCTTGGCGGGTAGCCATAGGCTGGTCATCCCCGAGGCTTTCGGCAACCAATTCAGCATAGCCAATGATCTGATTCAAGGGGGTACGCAGATCGTGCCGCAAGTCGGCCAAGACCTCTTCCCCAGATGCCGCCAACTCACCCATGGGACAGTAATTTTTCGATTTTTCCCAGCAGGCGCGGCAACTCAATCGGCTTGGTGTCGTAATCATCACAACCCGCCGCCACGGCCTTCTCGCGGTCTCCTTCCATGGCATGCGCAGTCAGGGCGATGACCGGAATTGCTGCGAGGGCGGCATCGGCCTTGATCGCCCGAGTCGCTGTCCATCCATCCATCACGGGCAAGCTCATGTCCATGAGAACAAGGTCGGGTTTTTCTCGCCGGACCATTTCAACCCCTTCCTTTCCGTCAAGGGCCATGATGATCCCGTAACCACGACGCTCCAGACGGCGCGAGAGCATATCTCGGTTCATTTCATTGTCTTCCACGATAAGAATCTTGGCCATCGGTCAGGGAACTTTGAGGCTACGGCGGATGAGGTCGAGCAAACTTTCCTTCTGCCCTGCCCCCTTGCGCAAGCTGTCGAGAACGCCATGGGAGAGCCGATGCTGTTCCTCCGCCGTCAAATCTTTGGCGGTGAGAACGACCACCGGTATTTGAGCGTAGCTCAGTCCCTCCATCTGCAGAGCATCCAAGAAAGCGAAGCCGTCCATCTCAGGCATCATCAAATCTAGGACAATCAGAGCGGGAGGGGCCTGACGCACCAGGCGGAGCGCCTCCCGCCCGTTGCGAGCGTAGCGGCTCATCCATCCGTCCTCCTTGAGCGCCCGTAGGACGATGTCAGCC
>CAXMPH010000206.1:0-2916 GCA_964195055.1 uncultured Chthoniobacterales bacterium
CTCCACTGAAGCGCAGTTGCCAACCCTCTGAGCTTGGAGCTACCGGCGTCTTTCTCGCTAGTGATGGGGCGGCTTCGATCAGCGGGCAGGTTCTCTACGTCGATGGTGGCTACGAGATCATGGGAATGTAGCGCGGATGGACGCGCCCATTATTGCCGAGCTGCGCCAGGCGGCGGGGATCGACGGTGTTCGCACCGATGAGTCTGCCTTGGAGGCGGCGTCGGGTGACAAATGGTTTGCCCGGTCAACCCCGGAGGTTGTCGTTTTTCCTCGCTCAACCAAGGCGGTCTGTCAGGTGATGAAGATCGCCCATCGAGAAAAGATTCCGGTAACAACCCGCGGGGCAGGCTACGGTTACGTTGGAGGCTGTGTCCCGGTCGAGGGAGGTATTGTTCTTTCCATGGCGCGGATGAACCGTCTCAAGGAGGTTAGCTCTGCCGATTTTGTTGCGGTGGTCGAACCGGGGGTGATCACCGGGGAACTGCAGGAGGAAGCTCGGCGGCTTGGACTATTTTACCCCCCTGATCCAGCCAGCTTAAAGGACTGTAGTATCGGCGGAGATATCGCGATGAATGCAGGCGGCCCGCGCTGCCTCAAATACGGGGTGACCCGCAGCTACATCCTCGGACTTGAGGTTGTTCTCGCGGATGGGACGGTGGCCCGGCTGGGTGGTCGTACCCACAAGAACAAGGCAGGGTTTGATCTTTGCCGCCTCTTCTGCGGCTCCGAAGGCATGCTCGGGGTGGTCACTGAGGCGACCTTGCGTCTTCTTCCTCTGCCCCCTTCCCGGGCGGTTCTCTCTGCCAGTTTTTCCAGCATGGCCAAAGCGGCGGCGGCGGTTCAGTCGATTTTTGCCCAAGGATATCTTCCAGCGGCGGCGGAGATCGCCGACCGTTTCACTCTTGAGGCGGCCCGAGCCCACGCAGGAAAAGAGACAGTCATTCCACCTGGAGAGGCTCACCTTTTGATCGAGATCGACGGGCAGGAGGACAGCGTACAAAGCGAGTTGGCTGCCCTCTCCTGTCTCCTCGGCCAAGCCGGAGCACTCGGAGTGGATGAGGCACTCACTCCCGAGGGTTGCCAAGCCCTCTGGGATCTGCGGCGCAGTTTCTCCTCCTCCCTCAAAGCAACCGGGCTGAAAAAGCTCAATGAGGATATCGTAGTGCCGCGAGGGAAACTGGTGGAGATGGTCGAATTCGGGGCGCAATTGGGGCGCGACTACGGTTTCCCTGTGGCTTGTTTTGGTCATGCGGGCGATGGCAACATTCACGTCAATATCATGGTGGAAAATCCGGAGGATCCCTTGACCAAGGAACGTATGGCGGAGGCTCTTGATGCCCTTTTTCGCGGAGTCTTAGCCATGGGAGGGAGTATCACGGGCGAGCATGGGGTCGGCCTAGCGAAGAAGCGTTGGTGGCCGCAGGCGGTTGACCAGGGAAGCCTCGCCCTCCACCGCCGAATCAAGCAGGCACTCGACCCCCAAGATCTGCTTAATCCTGGAAAATTCTTATGACACCCTCTCTCGAACCTAAGCCATCACCATCGGAATCAAAGCTGGAGCAAGACCGGGCGGATGGGGCGGCGGAGTCGAGCGCTTTAACGATCAAGCCGATGGAGGAGTCGGAAGTTCTCGTAGTCGACGATAGCCGTACCATGCGCCTGATCCTCATCCGGGCTCTCCAAGCCTTGGGATTTAGCAAGGTGACGCAGGCGACCAATGGTCGTGAGGCGATTGATTTGGTGAGAGCCAAGGAATTTGACCTGATGCTGCTCGACATGGAGATGCCGGAGATGAATGGGATGGAGGTGCTCGCTACCGTCAAGTCGGATGCCACTTTGCAGGGTTTACCTATCATCGTGGTTTCCGGAGCCGAGCAACTGGACAACGCCGTCCAATGCATCGAGGCGGGAGCCGAGGACTATCTGCCCAAGCCTTTCAATCCCACCTTGCTTCGGGCGCGGGTCACCTCCTCCTTGGAAAAGAAGCGCCTCCGCGATCTCGACCGCTTCAGGTTCATCCAACTGAGAAAAGAGAAGGATTTGCTGGAACGGACCCAGCAACGTCTAGCCAAGGAACTGGAGGACGCGGCTAAGTACGTTCGCAGCATACTCCCAGAACCGGTCGATTCGCCTCAGGTGATCGACTGGCACTACGAGCCTACAAGTGAGCTGGCGGGAGACTCCTTCGGCTACCATTGGATCGACGATGAACATTTTGCCATCTACCTCCTCGACGTCTGTGGTCATGGAGTCGGGGCGGCCCTTCTTTCGGTTAGTGCCATCAATGTCATCCGGTCTGGCACCCTTCCCGGAGTTGATTTTCGGGATCCCGGTGCCGTGCTGGCGGCGCTCAATGAGGCCTTTCCCATGGAGCGAAACAACGAGATGTTTTTCACTATTTGGTATGGGGTTTACCACGCTCCGACTCGGATGCTGCGCCACGCCAGTGGAGGACATCCCCCGGCACTTCTGCTCCTCCCCGGGGGAGAAATAGAGGATGTCAGCCGGAACGGTTTGATGATCGGTTGCGCTACCGGAATTTCCTATGCCTCATCCGAGCGAGAGATCCCACTTGGTTCGCGGCTGATTGTTCTTTGTGACGGCACCTACGAGGTTGCCAAACCGGATGGCCAGATGCTCGAGTTCCAAGAATTTCGAGAATTTATCCAAGCCAATGCCAGCTCACCCGATCTCTTTGGGAGGCTGCTTGCTTGGATTCGTTCTCTCAATGGCCCCGGTCCCCTCGACGACGATTTTTCGCTGGTTCGTATTCATTTTGTTTGAGCCTTTCTTCGAGAGAGGGCATCCCGAAAAGCAGGATTAGTAAATAAACCCGATCGAGGCGGTGTAGCTGTGGATGAAGTTGCTCCCGCCTACCGGACCAATCTCGCCATTGCAGAAGAACCCAGTGGAGGG
>CAXMPH010000207.1:0-2914 GCA_964195055.1 uncultured Chthoniobacterales bacterium
TAAACAAGCGGTAACCAACAAAGTTAGCTAAGTCTCAAAGAGATAATACCCTAAGGTTTGGTTCTACCGCAGTGCTGGCCCATCTTAGCCAAGACCTCGCGGCCTGCCGCGGCCTGCCCTAGAAGATCCTCGTCTAACTGGATCGCGCCTTTTTGAAAAATGGTGGTTACGCACGAGCCGCCAAAGGAAAAGTAGCCCTTTTCAGCGCCCTTGTTCACGGTGCCCGGCCGGAAGGTCGAATGCATCCCCCCGACACAGGTCGCCCCGACTTCTATAAGCAAAACTTTGCCGAACTCTGGCGAGGTAACCAGGGTGCGGGACCGGCGATTTTCCCAAAGGATCGAGAGGTTTCGGCGGAGCGCTAACGGACTCACCGAACGGAGAGTGCCCGGGAGTATCTCCACCGCGCTGGCCTCTCCTGAAACCGGAAAGTGGTAGCGATGGTAATCGACAGGGCAAAGACGGGAGATGAGCATTGAGCCACCCGAGAAATCCTCGCCTAGACCTGTATCGCCGAGAAACTTGGCCAAATCAAAAAATTGCCCCTTGATGTAAAACTGGTCGGCTTCATCGATATTCTCGATCGCCAGATGTCGACCATCCGCCGGAAAAATAGCCAGATGGGGATGGCGGTCAACCGGCCGCGCCTCAGGCTTAAGTTTGCGGTAGAAAAACTGATTAAAGTTGGCATAGCTCTCTACCGGGTCGGCAAACTCGTCAGAGTCTACCCCATAGGCGTCGATAAACGGTGAGACCTTTGCTTGGCTCTTGGGCTGGTTCATCCTCCACCCGTACCAACGGGAAAACCACAAACGCTTAACCGCTAAGGAAACGCTCAGTCGTCCTAAGGGATTTCCGTAGGCCCAGCGTAAAAAGTCTTCGCCATAGACTACCTCTGTCTCAACCGTGCTCGTCGCCCGGTTGTAAAATTCGATTGAGGCGTTCAGCTGTGATTTGTCTGGCACAATCAATGTCTACTAAAAGATCGTTTTTTTGCCAGTTCGGTCGAGTTTTAGCGACCCTATTTTGGGCTTGGCTGGCCCCGCCAGGCAAGGGTCCTTCAGAAGCGAAATATCATCTTTTGCCCGATCAAATCCGCTGGCCCTCAGGCATGTTTGCTCGGAACCAGTGGGAGGAATGATGCAAATGGCGTTGCCAAGTTCCGGAGTACCTGTTTTATTTTTACCTCGCTTCAAGGGGCCATAGCTCAGCTGGTAGAGCGCCTCAATGGCATTGAGGAGGTCTGGGGTTCGAACCCCCATGGCTCCACTTTTTTAAGCGTTTCATTTGGCAGAGAGAAATCTCTGTCATTTTTTAATCACAAGTGAGGCTGGGCTGGGCCCAAGGCCGCTAACTCAAACCACTGGGGCACCAGAGAAATACTCCCTCTCCTTACTCCCTTCCGTGGGTGGTGTGCCACTTGGCTGAGGCGAAGTCGGATGTCTTTATCTTGGTCTCCCTGAAATTTGGTAGGACTGGTCGGGTGGCAATTTGCTTTGCCGTCAGCGGATGGGCGGATAATTTGAAACATTACGCGCTGAGCGCGGTCGCACGTATGATCAATTTTATAATCAAGAAAATCGTTGGTTCCAAGAATCAGCGCGAAATCAAGCGCATGATCCCGATCGTGCAGCGAATCAATGAACTGGAGGAGCAGTATCAGGCACTGCCTGACGACGACTTGCCTCGGATGACGGCGGAATGGAAGGCCCGGATCTCGGCGATTGAGGACTACCAAGAGCAGCAGTTAGCTCTCGATGAACTTCTGCCCGAAGCTTTTGCTGCCGTGAAAAATACAGCCCGGCGGCTCTGTGGTCGCACTCTCAACGTGGTCGACCATCCTCTCGAATGGCAGATGGTGCATTTCGACGTGCAGCTCATCGGTGGCATGGTCCTGCACAGCGGGCGCATTGCCGAGATGGCCACAGGCGAGGGCAAGACCCTGGTTGCCACTCTGCCGCTCTATCTCAACGCCCTCGCGGGGCGGGGAGCCCACCTCATCACGGTCAACGACTACCTAGCCCGCCGCGATGCCGAGTGGGTCGGAGAGATCTATCGTTTTCTTGGTTTGACCGTGGGGGTAATTGAGCACGACCAACCGCCAGAATTGCGACGGGCGCAGTACGCCTGCGACATCACTTACGGGACCAACAGTGAGTTCGGTTTCGACTATCTTCGAGACAATGGCATGGCGACAACGAAGGAGCAGCAAGTCCAGCGCGGGCACTACTACTCCATTGTCGATGAGGTGGATTCCATTCTGATCGACGAGGCGCGGACTCCGCTCATTATCAGCGGACCAGCCACGGTTTCGACCCACCAATACGATCGCTTTAAGCCGCTGGTCGAACAACTCGTCCGCAAGCAATCCATGCTTTGCACTCGACTCATCTCTGAAGCCACTCAACTCCTAGAGAAGGGCGATGAGGAGAAAGCGGGGCGGGCCCTCTTCAAGGTCAAACTGGGGGAACCGCGCAATAAGGGGCTGCTCCGCCTCATGGAAGATCCCGAGATGCGCCGCAGGCTGGATAAAGCGGAACTCTCCTTTTACCAGGACACCCAGAAAGACGCGCTCGTGGCATTGAAGGAAGAGCTTTTTTACACGATTGAAGAACGCCAGCACGAGGCTGACCTCACCGAGAGCGGGCGGTCCTATATGAATCCGGACGACCCAGACGCCTTCGTTTTGCCTGACCTGATCAACGAGTTCACCGATGTCGACCTCGATGCCAACCTATCCGACAAAGACAAGATCGAGGCCAAGGCAACGAAACAGCAGCATTTTGACGCTCAGGCTGAGCGGATTCACAATATCACCCAATTGCTCAAGGGCTACTGCCTCTACGAAAAAGATGTCGAATACGTGGTGGAAGACAACAAGGTCATCATTGTTGATCAATACACTGGGCGCAAA
>CAXMPH010000208.1:0-2886 GCA_964195055.1 uncultured Chthoniobacterales bacterium
GTCGAGTTGCTCGGCGTGGAATCTGGGGACAAAACAACTTTCGACGAGGTTCTCCTCGCTTCCGACGATGCCGGAGTGAAAATCGGAGATCCTTTACTCAAGGGTGCTTCGGTCGCCGCCGAGATCATCGAAGGCATACGTAAGTCTCCCAAGGTCGTCTCTTACAAATTTAAACGCCGCAAAGGCTACCACCGCACTGTAGGTCATCGTCAAAAAATGACTCGCGTCAAAGTCGGTGAAATCAAAGCTTAACCTCTCTTAAATATGGCCCATAAAAAAGGACAAGGCAGTGTCAAGAATGGTCGCGACAGCGTTAGCAAGCGACTCGGTGTGAAAAAATTTGGCGGCCAAGCCGTCATTGCCGGCAATATTCTCATTCGTCAGCGTGGGCGTAAATTTTTGCCAGGCCGCAACGTTGGACTCGGTCGTGATTTTACCCTCTTTGCTCTAGAAAATGGCAAGGTGGAGTTTGATCGTGGCGGGCGACGCATCAACGTTGTTACCTCAGAAAACTAAATAATTTCCTCCCCGTGAAAGACCGGAGCCCCCAAGGGTTCCGGTCTTTTTTTTTGCTTCGCAAAAAATGGGCTAATTCCTCTGCTTATTTTCCTGGAGGGAGAAGGAGACTCAGTCGCTGAGGGGACTGAATTCCTTGGGAAACTTGGCAACGAAGCTCTGAGTCGGCCAAGCGCAGGCCTCTCCAAAGGCGCAGACGGTGCGCCCCGCGATATGGTCGGCAATGTTGACCAACTGGGCCGCATCGGTTGCCTTCTTGTCGCCGTGGAGCATCCGGGTGGTGACTTTCGACATCCAGAGACTTCCTTCTCGGCAGGGGGTGCATTGGCCACAGCTTTCGTGGGCATAAAACTCATTGATGTTGTTGAGTACCCAGAGCATGTCCCGAGAGTCGTCGAGAACGATTACCCCAGCGCTTCCGATCATCGAACCCGCGGCAGCGAGGCTGTTGGCATCCATGACCACATCCATCAGGTCAACTTCGACGGTCTCTTCCACCCCGTTGGCACCCTTGCCTTTCATTTGGTATTTCTCCCCCGCCTTGAGCACTTTGGCCGAACTGCCACCGGGGATGAGAGCCTTGAGTTTTCGTCCTGGCTTTAGCCCACCGCAAAGCTCGTTGATCATTTGCCCGATGGTGAGCTGGCCGCATCCGAGTTCGTAGTTTCCCGGGTTAACCACGTCGCCACTGACACAAAGAGTGCGGGTCCCGCCGTCACCAGGTGTCCCCAGCTTGGCAAATTCTCCACCGCCCATGGCAATGATGTGTTTGACATGGCAGAGGGTCTCGACGTTGTTGACGATAGTCGGACTGTTGTAGAGTCCGAAAACCGCCGGAAAGTAAGGTGGTTTGATCCGAGGGTAAGGGCGTTTGCCCTCGAGTGACTCGAGGAGGCTGGTCTCCTCTCCGCAAATGTAGGCACCAGCACCTTGATGAACGTAAATTTCGCAGTCGAATCCACTGTCAGCGACATCTTTTCCGATCCACCCTGCTGCCCGCGCTTCGGCGATGGCCTTCTCCATGATACGGATGGCCTCGGGAAATTCGCAGCGGATGTAGACGTAGCTCAAGTTCACCTTGAGGGCCCAAGCTGCGATCATCATGCCTTCGAGCAACTGATGAGGGTCCTGATGGAGGATGTAGCGGTCCTTGAAGGTACCGGGTTCCGATTCGTCGCCGTTGACCACGATGTAATGTGGCTTGCCGTCCTCGCGTTTGATGAAATTCCATTTCACTCCGGTGGGAAAGCCTGCCCCGCCACGACCGCGAAGGTTGCTTGCTTTGACTTCCGCAATAATCTCCTCGGGTTTCATTTGCAGCGCCTTCTTGAGCGACTCGTAGCCGCCGTGGCGAAGGTAACAATCGAGGGAGGTGTCGTAGTCCTTGCGATCGATATTCTGGAGGACGAGGCGGCGTTCTAGAGGATGCGGCGATCTTAGAAGTTTGGGGGCCGCTGTCTTCTGATCTCGTAAGATTTCGGGGATTTGGTTTTCCGTGATATTTTGGTGAAGGGTGTCACCCACGAGAGCGACCGGCGCAGATCCGCAGCTGGCGAGGCACTCCACAAATTCGATGCTGTGCTGCCCGTCAGGACTGGTCGCTCCTTCACCATGGTCGGGTTCGTCGGGGTCGATTCCTGCTGATCGGCAAAGTGCACTACGGAGGTCGTAAGATCCCGCCATGGCACAGGAAAGGGTGCGGCACACCCTGATGGTGGTTTTCCCCGGAGCAGTCTGGCGAAACCAAGGATAGAAGGTTACCAGCTCGAGGATATTGATGGGTTCAAGATCGAGTTTTGCTGCGATCCAATTTGTGCCACTTTCATCGATGAAACCAAAATGGTTTTGCCAAAGATGGAGGAGGGGCACCCCGGCACTCCGTTTGGACACTGGGTAATGGGTGATGGTCTCATCGATCCGGGCGAGAAGCTCGGGTGGTAGTTGGTTGGCTTGTAGAGGCGCGGATTCGATCATGTCTGGCAATTTGTCCATTAAGTATACGTTTGCTTCAAGGAAAACGATGCCGAAAGTAGGTAGCTGCCCTTGCCACCCTCGTCTCAGTCTGCGATATTGTCCGTGAAATATTAATCATGCCATGAGTGACAAACAACCCACTGACAAACTGAAAAGCGGAAAATTACACGCCACCGAGGCAGCTAAAGAATTTCGTGCTGCCGCGACCGAGAAAGCTCAAGATCTGCGCAGCAGCTTCAATGAGCGGGCTGGCGAGTACCGCGAGCGGGCCAACCAAGCTTGGAACGATACCACGGTCCGCGCCAAGTCTTTGACCGAGGACGGTGAGGAATACATCCGAGAAAACCCCCTCCAAGCTGTGGGAATTGCCGTGGTCGGTGGTTTCATTCTCGGTCT
>CAXMPH010000209.1:0-2886 GCA_964195055.1 uncultured Chthoniobacterales bacterium
TTTGGAGGGATTGAAGAATTATGATTGGGAAGACCTCGCTCTCGATGGAGAGGGCAACCTCATCATCGCTGATGTGGGCAATAATCGTGGCCGGCGCCAGCAATTGATGCTCCATTTCATCAAGGAACCCAAGCCAGGCGATACCGTGATACATCCCGACCGCACCCTACGGGTTCACTACGAAGACCAGTCCACCGCCTCGGCAGACTATGACTGTGAAGCGGTCTTTGTTGAGGATGGGGAGATCTATTTTTTGACCAAGCGCCAGAGCGATAAGCGTACCTGTCTCTACCGTTTGGATGGGAGTTCGACCATAGAATCTAATCCGCTCCGGTTGGTAGATTGCTTTGATATCGGCGGTACGGTGACCGCGGCAGATACCTCTCCCAATGGGAAGATGGTTGCGGTACTGACCTACACCATGCTCTGGGTCTTCACCCCCGACTCAGCCTCGGACAACATTTTCACCGGTTCTATTCGCCGGACTCCAATCTTCGCTTGGCAAGCCGAGGCGGTCGCTTTTCATGGGAACAACTCCCTCGTTATTGGAAATGAGGGTGGGCAGCTTTACCGGGTCGACCTTGGTTCGCTCAAGGTGATGAGGCCCTGAGAGATTTGAGACAGGTGGTGCGATCCTCGCTTTAATTCTGCGGTGCCCACCTATGGTTGTGACAATCTGGATGAGGCGCAGAATTTCTATGGCCGTGTCTTGAGGGGCAACCATACCTATGAAGGTACTTGGGATCTTACGCTTCGCATGGCCAATCTCTGGCAAGTTTACGACGGAAGCCCCAAGCCGGTGGAGGTCGTGACAGAGCCGACTAACTTTGCCGTTGCCGCAGTGGTGACCGCCTCGGGCTACCAAGGGGCTACCACAGCCATCTTAAACATCCGGCTGTCAGATTTTGATATCTGGCGCTTAGAAACATTCGGGGCATCCTGGGAAAGTGATCCCGACGCTTTGCCCTCGGCCGATCTTGATCAAGACGGAGCGAGTAACTATGCCGAATATCATCTCGGTACCGATGCGGTAAATCCCTCTTCCAGATTACGTCTGACGCACAAGGGGATTGCTTCAGGGTTGGCTTTCCTTGAGGTTTCTCCCGCGGTGAAATCAGGTAACTACCTCTTAAAATCATGGAAGAACCTGTCTCACTCACCATCCACTAGGGTAGTGAGTATCCTCGAAGATGCCCCCCGCGTTTACCTTTGAGGTCCCAGCGGCTTCAGCCCGAAGTTTTTTACGAGGTGACCTACGATTTGCCATCTCGAGATATTCAGACAAAATCGGAGGCAATCTCGTCGGCGAGGAGGCGTCCGCGCTCAGTCAGTCGGACTCGGTTGCCGTGGTCTTCGAGCAGGCCCTCCTCACGGAGACCGACCACCAGATCGGGTTTGCGGGCCAGTTTTGCCGGGTCGATGCCGGCATTGAGGCGGAGGCCAAAGGCGATTTTTTCTGCCTCGCGAGTTTCCGGCGCGAGAATTTCCTCGTCGAAGAGGGGGCGGACCCCAGCTTTGATGGCACGGACATAAGCGGCGGTGTCGGGGATGTTCCGCCAGCGACGATCTCCCACAGTCGACCAAGCACTGGGACCGAGGCCAAGGTAGTCTGACCCCTCCCAGTAGGCCAAGTTGTGTCCGCAGGTCTGGCCAGGTTTTGCGTAATTAGAAATTTCGTATTGGGCATAGCCGGAGGAGGAGAGTAGGGCCGCCCCCCGCTCGAAGAATGTGGCATCGCGGTCACTTTCCTCATGGAATTCCCCTTGATTCATGCGGTCGAAGAATTCGGTGTCCTCCTCGTAGGTGAGGCAGTAGGACGAAATATGCTCAGGTTGGAGATCAATGGTTTGGCGCAGGCTGTCTTCCCACTGGGACAAACTTTGGCCTGGAATTCCATAGATAAGGTCGAGGTTGAGATTGTCGTAACCGGCGGCACGTAGAATAGAGAAAGATCGGCGTACTTGTTCCCCGTCGTGAACGCGGCCGAGGAGTTTGAGTAAATCCGGATCCCACGACTGCACCCCCATACTGACTCGGTTGACCCCGGCCTTTTTCAGGAGGTCTGCTTTCCGAGCCGTTACCGTGGCTGGGTTCATCTCGATGGTGAACTCACGGACCTTGGAAAGGTCGATGTGTTGGTGCAACCCGGCAAAGAGGCGGGTGAGCTGAGAGACGGAAAGAGCGGTCGGTGTCCCTCCGCCAAGAAAAACGGTTTCGGGTGCGGCCCTACCACCGAAGAGTTCGGCCTCCCGGACGACGGCGTCCACCAAGGGGTCCGCTTTGCCCGGTCCAGCAATCTCTTTATAAAAGCTGCAGTAGGGGCAAACTTGGAGGCAGAAGGGGATGTGGATATAGAGGTGAGGGACCGCCGACTCACGGAGGTTTGTTCTGGCAGAACTGCTAGCTCTACTGCTCTCCGCCACGGAGTTGGAGGAAGGACCCATGGTAAATTAGAGGCGAAGCGAGTCGATCGCCCGACCCATGTCCTCTTCCGTGACGTCTTCTGTCACATGCGCCTGCCCTAGAGCGGGAACAACAACGAAACGAATTTTCCCAGCGCTAAACTTCTTGTCTCGCCGGGTCGCTGCCAGAAGTGACTTTGTCGCAAGATCGGAAGGAATTGTTAGGGGGAGCCCGTAGGCTTTTAACTTGGCCCGTACTTGCTCGGCCGCCTCAAGAGAAAGTCCTGCCTTGGTCTGGGAGATTTCCAAGGCAGCGGCTAGGCCGAGGCTGATGGCCTCCCCGTGAAGGAAGCGGCCATAGCCGGCAACGTTCTCGATGGCATGGCCGATGGTATGCCCGAAATTGAGAATCGCCCGGCGGCCCTTCTCCTTCTCGTCCTCCGCCACGATCTCCGCCTTGATCTCCATCGATCGCTTGACGGTG
>CAXMPH010000210.1:0-2611 GCA_964195055.1 uncultured Chthoniobacterales bacterium
TGAATTGGTGAGCCTTCTATCGTGACTGGAGCAACCAGCCAAAACGACTAGGAGAAAACAGCTGAGGGCTTTGAAAAATCTTCTCATCTCGAAGTTAAAATAGAAGCCCCTCGGGTTAACTCGTCAACCCAAAGCTCTTGGCTCCAAAATTTAGCGAGGCTCAATCAAGGCCGTTGCCCTAGTGGCTGGACGACCGACCAAAGCCACCTCTGCCTTGTAGTTGACCCCCGATGTCATATCACGAGTCGGCACCATGGCTTCGTACTCGATGCGCTCCCCAGGGTTGACCACCACAATAGAAGAACCCTGCCGGAAACTACGATCTTCCGACCAAAGAAAAAGCCGGGCTCCATCCGGATCGTGGACGGTTATTTCAATTCTTTGGGAGGTGGGAAACTCCAGTCGCTCAGCTTTTGTTGTGGTGTTTTCCACGCTGAAGACAAGCCGCACCTGACGCTGCTCAAGCAGAAAAAATTGAGGAGGATCGATCCGCGCCGCTGACTTGAGAGCTGGCTCTTTCGGGCCTAGCCGCAAGGCTGAGGGCAGCAAAGGACTAACCATATTCTCAGCTCGCCGCCCCCAGGTGTCTTCTTCACCCGGCTTGGGGGCCGCGCAAGAGGGCAAGAAGAGGGCTAAACAAAGGGGCAGATAAAACACACGAGGCATAGAATTATTTAAGCGGCAATCTCCGGCAGTTGCAATTCCCTGGCGTGGGAGCTTAGTTGGAGGCGGATGAAATCGTTTCCTTTCCTAGCCCTCTTGGCCCTCCTTTGCCTCGGCGGAGCGAAAAAGCCTGAGGTCGATCTTCGCATTCATGGCCTGAGCACCGCCGCGGAGGCTCCCACTTTTGCCTTCCCCTCCACTCTGATGAACGGCCAGCCTGTTTTTCTCCAGCGTATGCCCCTACTGAGCCAACGAGAGGTCAAAGCGGTCTACCCTTTTCCGGCCGCTGATGGAAGCTATGGCATTTACCTGAAGATTGATAATCACGGTTCCCGACTCCTAGAACAGCAGAGCCTTCAACGTCGGGGAAGCACTTTGGTGGTCATGCTCAATGGACGCCAAGTGAGCAACTTAATCATAGATCGTCCGATCAGTGATGGCATTGTCAGCATCCCCCGAGGACTCAGTGCCGACGACGTCGAATTTCTCTCCACGGTATTTCCCGTCTTGGGTGAATCTAAGCAAAAGCGCTGAGCCAGCTTCGGGTGTGCATCTTTCTCTTCTTCTCCTTTGCCAAGGAGTACCCCTTACTTTGGCTGGGAGCTTTTCCACAACCAACGCCCCCGTCTTCATGGAGAATCTATCATGGGGGAACAACCTTTCTGGAAAATCACCAGGGTCCTCAAGCCCCTGTCCGACGCCCCAACTTTTGCAGAGGGAGACCACCCCATCTCTCTGGCAGGGGGCACCAAAGGCCCCCAGCTAGAGAAAAAGACGAAAAAAGATGGGGCACCCTTTGAGTCAAGACCTTGCCCTCGTGGCAGACAACGGAGGCTAGCCAAGCCTGCCGCCGAAATATTGCGCTTGTCCAAGCGCGATATGACCTTAAATTTTATTAACGCATGAGCAACCTCAGCCCTTACACCTACGACTCCAAAATCGAAGGTAATATTATCTTCACCCAACTCGACACGGCCATCAACTGGATGCGTAGCAACTCTCTCTGGCCTATGCCGATGGGTCTTGCCTGCTGTGCCATCGAACTGATGGCAGCCGGGGCAGCACGCTTCGATATCGCCCGCTTCGGAGCCGAAGTGATGCGATTCTCCCCCCGCCAGGCTGATGTTATGATCGTCGCCGGCACGGTTACTTACAAGATGGCCTATGCGGTCAAACGCATTTACGAGCAGATGGCGGAACCAAAATGGGTCATTGCTATGGGGGCCTGCGCCTCTTCTGGAGGCATGTACCGCAGTTACGCCGTACTTCAGGGTATCGACCAGCTCATCCCGGTGGATGTCTACGTATCCGGGTGTCCTCCTCGTCCCGAGGCCCTGCTCGATGGTCTGATGCGCTTGCAGGGAAAAATCATGGGTGAACCTTCTTTCCTCGAGCAGAAAAAAGAACTGCTCGCCTCCCTCTAAATGATCCTCTCCGAAGTCTCCGAAATTCTCGTCACCCGCTTCCACGAATCGATCGTGGGGAAAAATGAATTCCGTGGAGAATGGACCCTGTCTCTTAAGCCGGCGGCTCTTCACCAAGTCTGCCAATATTGTCGCGATGAGCTTGGGTTCAATCTCCTTCTCGACGTCTCCAGCGTCGACCAATTCGAAACCGAGCCACGCTTCGAGCTTGTCTACGAACTCTACAGTCTAGCAAGCGGTCTCTACCTTCGATTGAAGACTACCGCAACCGAGGATGACCCCTCCATCGCCTCCGTCTGCGATCTCTGGCCCACCGCCAACTGGCATGAGCGTGAAATTTGGGACATGATGGGAATCCGCTTCGAGAATCATCCCGACCTGCGCCGCATCATCATGTGGGAGGGTTATCCTTACCATCCCCTGCGCAAAGACTTTCCTCTCGAGGGCAAATCGAGTGACATCCCCGACGTCGCCTTCACCGAAGCGGCACCCCTCGACGGTGGGCCCTTCGTCACCGCCCCTGT
>CAXMPH010000210.1:2621-2885 GCA_964195055.1 uncultured Chthoniobacterales bacterium
GCCCGAGACGAATTCCCCAGAGTAACCTTGATCTCAACCCCTGAAAAACTAGCCGAGTTCACCGAGCAACTCGCGCCGCATAAGGTTATCGGACTCGATACCGAAGCTGACAGCCTGCACAGCTACCACGAGAAAGTTTGCCTCGTCCAAGTTTCCTCTCCCGAGGGCGGGTGGCTCATCGATCCCCTCTCGGAGGGGATCGACATGTCGGAATTTTACGCATCCCTCTCCCGCCACACCATGATCATCCATGGTGCCGATTAC
>CAXMPH010000211.1:0-2863 GCA_964195055.1 uncultured Chthoniobacterales bacterium
TGACTAGCTGAACCGTTCCCAAGCTAATGAGGGAACAGCCTGTTATTGAGCCCCAACTCGATCGGTACCGCCTGCGTCTTGCCCACCAGTTCCAAAAAGACTGGGGCTAACAAGGCCGTACCGGGATCCATCGCGAGGTAATTCTTGGCGATAAAGGCGGGCGCAAGAGAATCTTTGTTTTCGAGAACTCTGATGTATTCCGAATCAAAACCCGTGGGATACCTAGCAGAGAGTGCGGCCTGAACGTCCGGCGGGGTAAAGGGATCTCTTTTATCCAAGAGGAGGTGGGACACCCCTGCTACCCGCAGGTAAGCCTGATAAGCTGTTCTCGAAGAATGCCCCCCATTGACCAAGGCCTGGAGGCCTCGCATTTGAAAATGAGGGCGAGCAGCCTCGGTATTGAGCCCGCGTCCGGATTGCATCGGGACGCGCAGGTAAAAGTACCTCCCAGACAAAGGAGCCACTCTCCCCTCGATCGACGAATCCTGCAGATAATTAGTCGCGGCATTGAAATCAGTAAAAGTTTTTGCGGGTAGGCCGGGAGCAAAAAAGTTCTGATAGTAGGCTGAGGCATCGAGGAGGAAAACAAGGGCCAAGACCCCACCGAAAATCAAAGGTTTCCGGCCGGCAGGAGGTTGGGAGAGCAATCGGCGGATGGCCATAGCTCCGGCCACAGGAATAGTAAAAAAACCGACCTCCCAGAACCCCCAAGGAGCCCGAATATCTGAGAAGAAAGGAAACTGTTCCAGCAAGAGGAATCCTGGAACGAATAAGTAGACAAGGATGAGAAGGGTAGCCAAAAAACCTCGCTGAGAATTGGCTGGAAGAATCCCGTAAATAAGCAGCGGGGGCACAGCGCTGACAAACCAAGCCATCGCGACAATCCAGTCCGGTGCTAAAGAGGAAGATTTGAGAAATTCTTGCAGCCCAGTGAAGACGGAGTAGGGACCATGAGAGAACCAAAGGCTTAAAAGCGTGAGGGCAAGCATGAGACGAAAAAGGACACCTTGCCGACTGGAGAGCCAAGCGGGGGACTTTCGAGCCTGCCAGAAAACCAGCCCAATCGTGCCAGCCACTATCAGTCCGATGTAGAACTGCCCTCGGTCAGCGGTGAACATCGGAGGCAAATCAGCCAGCAAGCCATTCCCTCGATCTAGGACCGAAATAATGTTTTTAAGAGAAAACGATTGCTGCCATCCGAGAAGGTTGTCGAAGCTGAAAATAGCCATCCACTGATACTCACGCTGAAGCGGCAAAAGAAGGGCCCCGGCCATGAGGAGGACGAGCCCAAAAGAGACCAGAGTCCCTCGGACCAAAGCCACCCGGCGGTCGGGTCTATCCCAGAGTATCCAGACGAAAAAAAACAGGGCCAAAGGCAAAAACATCAGAGTCAACTTGGCATAGGAAAGGGCCATGCCGGACCAAGTGACAGCGAGGAGGAACGAGGCTCGATGTGATCCCTCCTCGGCCACTTTGAGGAAAGCCCAGAGAACAAAAGGAGCGAAGGCGAGACAGACGACGCTATTGAAATGCTCAAAATCAGAAACGCGCAAAAGAATCTGAGCACTAGAGTAAGAGAGCGCTCCCGAGAGCGCCCCGACCCAGCGGTCGCCTGTCAAGCGGGCCCCGAGCAAGTAGACACCACAGGCCTGGAGAGCGAGAGCGAGAAGCGAGGCAACCTTCAGTCCAGCGGCATCTCCGACCAAGGAAGTAACGAGCAACCCGAGAATACTGGGAACGCTGAAAATAAAATAGGCCGCCGAGGATTGGCCGCCGAGGAAGTTAGCCGACCACCAGTTGATCCCCCCCGGAGCCCAGAGATTCTTGAACTCATCGAGATAGCGACCGGTGTTACTGTAAAGCTCTTCCTCGGACGGGCTTTGGCCCAACCAAGCTGCTCCGAGGAGGAGGCTGGCGAAGAAGAGAAAGCCGAGGAGAGCACAGAATGCGGCGGGAATGACGGCAAAGAAATTTCTCATGGGGCGGCCGGAACCTGGGAGGCGGCATCCCCTACCATGGAATGAGGGGCCGACCCCGCCACAAAACGATTTTTCTCCAAGCGAAGAAGTTTGGACCAGAGATTCTCGATACTGTTCCGGTAATTAAGTGAGTTACGCTGCCAACTGACCCCCACCGCCGCTTCGTGATGGCGACGCTCAATTCCGGAAAAGGTGGTTGGGGCAGCAGGATCGAACGGCATCCCCGCAACCCTTGTTCCGAGACGGAGCAAGCGTTCGAGATGGCGGTAACGATCTTCCAGGGCCTCTTCGAGAAAATCAGCGATCGTCTCTGCCGTTCGGTAAATCTCTTGGTCATCGAGATTGACCCCCTCCCGTTCAGATTGAAAGAGACGACCAAGCTCGGCCACACTTTGCGAGCGGTAGCCACTTGAACCGGTCTCCAAGGGGGCCAACGATGGATCGAAGTAAGGTAGGAGAAGCGAGCTAGGAGCCTCGCCGGAAAGCGTTCTAGGCGAGCCTCGCTCTTGCGCTAAAAACCAAGTGAAAGCGATCGTTACCAAGACAAGTAACCCTAGCACCCAAAGCCAGGCCATACTGCCGCGATCCATCACCGAATCAGCGGGAGGCTCAAGGCGAGTCGCCCGGGCGAAGGTGGACTCACTCGAATTTCGGCGACGACGGCGGGTAGTGGATTGGCCAGCTTTGCCCCCGCGAGAACTCCGCGAAGAACGCCGCTTGGAGGAGGAGGTCGAAACCTCTCGGTCAGACGGAGGCTGTATCGGGTCATCAAAAATCATCAGAAATAAATTAGCAGACTAACCCCTCGAATGCAGAAAATACTCCCTTTCTGGAGACAAAAAATGGCAACAACTCCATAAGACTTCAGAGGTTCATCCAGCAGC
>CAXMPH010000212.1:0-2602 GCA_964195055.1 uncultured Chthoniobacterales bacterium
AGTCAGGCTCAACCAATCCAATGGGCTCGTCCTCACCCTCCAAGGCGAGCCAGCAAGTCTGCAACCCGGCTTTCTTGCCTCCCAGAATATCGCGCGACAGGGAATTACCCACCATCAAGGCCTGAGAAGGCTCCACCTCAAGACGCTGAAGAAGATGATGAAAAATTTCTACCTCAGGCTTACCTGTCCCAATTTCACCAGAAACTACGGCAGCGTCAAAAAATATACCGAGCCCTGATGTCTCGATTTTCTCCCGTTGCAAATCGGGAGCACCATTGGTGAGCAACCCAAGGCGTAAACCCGCCTGCCTCAGTTTGCCTAAAATCTCCTTAGCTCCAGGCAAGGGAGCCTGCAGTTCACGCCGGCGCTTTTGCAAGAAAAGCCCAAGATCCTCCGCCAAAGCTCTCTCCGCTGCCCCAGCCCCACCCAGAGCACGCAGCCACACTTCAACTCGAAAGGTAGGCACCCACTCACGCAAGTGAAGCAGGTAGTCATCTTCACCGTGAAAATGTCCCCACAGTCCCTCGAAGGCCACGATGCCAAGTTGTTCGCAACGATCGACCGGGGCATGAGATTGCCACAATTCATCGGCCGCCACCTTAGCGGCTAAGCCCAAAGCAACGGCGCTACCCCCCGTCTTTGCCGCCGCCAAGTCAGCGGTTTCCCTCCAAGCCTGACGTGAAATTCTCTCGTCCCAAATAAGGGTGTCATCAAGATCGAAGACGATAGCACGGTAGGTCATGTGGCAGTCAAACCCGCTCGAGCAAACGGAGCAACTCCCGACCCTCCCGCCCCGGAAAAGTAGGGATATGTTCTTCCTCCTGCAAAAGGCGAAACGAACTAAGAAAAAGTTCATCCAATTCCTTGGGGGTGCAACCATAGGGAGGGCCCTCATCCCCCTGTCCCGGGGTGAGAAAAAATACGGCAAGCAAGTACCCTCCCGGTCTCAAGGCCGCCGCCACTGCCGCGACATAGTCGACTCGGCGCTGCCGCTCGATGGCGCAAAAGCAAGTATGCTCAAAAACTCCATCGAAGGGGGCTCCTAAGACATTCGAACAACTAAACAAATCGCCTTCGAGATAGCTCTCATGACCTACCGGAGGGTGGGCTCGGGCCTGTCGCAAAGCGAGGGGAGCCAAATCAAGTCCAACCACCTCCAGTCCCCACCGGGCCAAGGCTCGAACATCATGCCCCGTGCCACATCCGGGGACCAAGACCCTGCCCTTGAGGATTCCTTGGGATGAAGGCTGGCCTAGCACGGGGTGAGCTAAGCCCTTATCCCATGGCGTATCCTTTTCCGCGTAGCGCCGATTCCAATCCATACAAATAACCTCAGCGCGACAGATCCGTCTGCCGTAGCAAACGGAACCCGCGCCCCTCAAGGACAGCACTGGCGCATTCGAGGTCATCGGTATGCACCGCCATCAAGGGGCGGCCCCTCGGACGGACTAGGAGAGTGTAGCTAAAAAGAATATTAACCTCGGCCTCGAGTAAAGCGGTCAGCAGACGCGGTAAGTCTGAGGCGCCCTCTTCCAGTTCGGCCACCGCCACCTCGCAAACACCGAAGGCAATGTCATTTAGCTGAAAAAGATCCTCCAGCAATTCGGGATCGCTGGCGATCATACGGGCAATCGATGTCTCCGAAGAATCCTGAATACTCAGAGCGAGGACCACGACCCGGGCCTGAGCAAGCAAGCGCACGACATCCATGAGAGCACCCACTCGGTTGGCAAGAAAAACGGAGTATTGCCGGACCGCGGCCCCTTGCAATTTTTCAGTGGTGTCAGTCGTCATGATCTATTTGAAAAGGTAAAGCAGACAAAATTCCGTCGGTGGACCACGGAAGGTCTCGAGTTGCACAATATAACCGCCGGTCGTGCCGGCTGTCACGCCACCAGCCACCATCCCCTCCTCCTCGTGCTCAAGCACCGGAACAGGATCTCCCTCCGGGTCAAAGAGAGTCAATTTCAGTCCATTGTCCACCTCGGTGGTGGTAGCACAAAACCAGTAATGGTTTCCGGCAAACAAGTTGACCGTGAGATACTGCGGCTGGGTTTTCTCCAACCTTCCTGCCCAAAACCCGTCACGCAGCCTGAATCCCTGATTACTCAAGGCGCCACCCAAGCCAAACAACCGCGCCCTTAGCATCGGATCAAAGTTCTCTTTTTCCTCAATTACTGAGTCCTCGACTGGAGTTACCAGAGCCTCTTGGGCGGAGCCAACCTGAGGACCTCCCAAGAGACCCACCGCCCCAATTCCGGCGAAGACAACCCTCTTTACCTTGATCAGATGAAGCATAGTCATGGCTGCTCTGCTTCTATCTCGGTGAGAAATTTCCCGGCACGTTCCCCCACGGCAGTCACTTGATCGGCCCCGAAATGGGAACCTTGGCTTGCACCCATGGTCTCCTCCAAGTCAGCCAGAACCTTAGTTGTTTGTCCAACCACCCGACCGTCGCGCTCTTTTTCTGGAAGACCCTCAAGGTGACCGCGCAAACCCGCAACCAGGTCCGACTGACGCAAAAGATCTCCCGTCTCAGAACCGTCACTTGACTTAGCGGCGAGGCTGCCAATCTGGAGAGCACGAAACCAAGCACCCACGG
>CAXMPH010000212.1:2612-2858 GCA_964195055.1 uncultured Chthoniobacterales bacterium
CAAGTTCCTCACGTAGAGCAAACCAGTCGTTCTTCTCCGCAAAATCGCCAATACTTTTACCACGCATCAGAACATCCTCACCCACCCCTAAAGCACTCGCTAGGGCCATGATTTCCTTACCGTTATTTTTGACTTGCTGACCGTCCTGAGCCTCCACCGCGACAAAGCCATCGGTAACCAATGCCCCCAGACTAAGCGCCATCTGGGAACGGGTCGAATAAGTCGCGTCCACCGGCTCACGATAAA
>CAXMPH010000213.1:0-2481 GCA_964195055.1 uncultured Chthoniobacterales bacterium
GGTGTCGCTCGCCGTTTCGATGGTGGCGGCTCGCAGCCTGTGTTGGGTCGTTTCGATGGTGGTAAAAAGGAACATGCCGGTGGCTACCCCAGCCATGGTGAGGAGGGAACGGGTGCGGTGGCGGGCCAGTTGCTTGAGCGCTAGCCCAGCGAGTCGGATGGCTATCTTCACGGCGGTTATAGGGGGACCGTCTCAGCGAGGCGGCCTTTGTCTAGGTGGAGAATCCGGTGAGCGCTGGCGGCGGCGTGGGCATCGTGGGTCACCATGACGATGGTCTTCTGGTGCTCGGCCGCTAGTTCCTGAAGCAGCTCGAGAATTTTTTGCCCGGCCTCTCGGTCAAGATCTCCGGTTGGTTCGTCAGCAACGAGGAGGGTGGGGTTGGCTACGATGGCCCGAGCGATGGCGACGCGCTGTTCTTGCCCACCCGATAGCTCCGCCGGGCGGTGGGTCGCTCGGTCGGCAATCCCGACAAGGTCGAGTGCCGCCATGACGCGGGTGCGCCGTTCCTCCCGGTTGAGCGACTTGTTCAAGAGTAGGGGGAGCTCGACATTTTCCTCTGCCGAAAGAATGGGGATGAGGTGATAGAGCTGAAAGATGTAACCGCAATGGAGGGAACGCCAGGTGGTGAGCTCTCCGCGCGACATGGCAACGAGGTCGTGCTCCCCTACCATGAGTTCGCCAGAGGTGGGACGATCAATTCCGGCGATGAGATTGAGGAGGGTGGTTTTACCCGATCCGGAGGGCCCCATGAGGGCGAGAAACTCGCCGGAGGCAACATTGAGGTCGAGGTTCTCCAATGGTTGGATGACATTGTTTCCGCGTTGGTAGGTCTTGTTGAGGGCGCGGCAGCGGATGTGGCAGGGAGAGGACATATCTTTTAGTGGTCAGTTAGGATTGGCGGCGATGCGCTGGCCGTTTTGCAGGTCCGAAGGAGGATGGATTACCACTTTTTCGCCGGAGCGGAGGCCGTCGAGAACGCGGCGGTATCCATCGCGGACCTCTTGCCCAAGTCGTAACGGGCGCTTTTCCAGAGTCCGTCCGGCAGGGTCCACCACCCAGGCAAAGGGGCTCTCGGAATCTGGGGCTATCAATGCTTCCTCGGGGCTGTAGATCCAGAGGGCTCTCCCCGCGGTGGGGTTGCCTTGGCCACGGCCCTCGGCGAGAAATTCGGCTCGGCAGAGCATTTCCGGGCGGAGGCGGGGGTGGGGATCGGTGAGGAGAACTTTGGCCTCAAGGGTGTTGCGCTGAATGTCGGCTCCGCCGGAGAGATTGGTGACAAGACCCTGGAAGGACAGATCGGGTAGGAGGTCGGTCTTGAGGCGGACCGGCTGCCCGACCAAGACCTTGGCGGCCTGTTCCAAAGGCACATCGATGCGGGCCTGGAGTTTGTCTGGTTGAAAAAGAATGGCCACGGTGGAGGAATCTGGAGCGTCCATGTGCAACATTCTCTTCTGCCCTGGCACAACCAGCAGGCGCTGGACGATGCCGTTGGCGGGTGACTTCACCTCG
Organism: uncultured Chthoniobacterales bacterium; assembly: GCA_964195055.1. Classification (GTDB taxonomy): domain Bacteria; phylum Verrucomicrobiota; class Verrucomicrobiia; order Chthoniobacterales; family JACTMZ01; genus JACTMZ01. Next base: position 1,510 of record CAXMPH010000213.1, read on the forward strand.
GTTCTTTCGAGGGCCAGTTGCTTGCGGTCGACCTCCGCCTCGGCCTCGGCTAGTTGCCCATCGAAGTCGCCCACGAGAACCTCCAGCTGAGTCAGGCGGATCGCCATGGCTTGGCGGGAGGCGCGCACCGCGGCAACTTGGGCCTCCTGGGTCTCGACCCGCAGGCGAGCCTGTTCGACCTCTCCTTGGGAGACATTGCCAACGGAGAGGGAGGCGAGGCGGCGGGCGGGATCGGCCAGCTCATTGCGCCGAGCTAAAGCCGCGATGATCCGCTTTTCTGCGGCCTGCTCCTCGGCCTGGGTGGCCACGATATCGCGGAGATGGGCCTCGGCTTTAGCTTCTAGAGCGTCGCGTTGGCCGATGGCGGTACGGAGATCCAGCTCGGCATCCTCCTTGACCAGCCGAACGAGGACTTGGCCCTTCTCGACCGCGTCTCCCTCGAGTACCTCAACACTTTCGACCACCCCGCTGACTAGAGCTGGCACCTTGATCGGTAGGGGCGCTGCTTCGATCCAACCCGAGGCTTGGAAGAGAACAGATCCGCTGTAATCGGCGACGGGCATCTCGGATTGGTCGGTGAAATTCTCCTCCAGCGGAGGCGCCACTGACACGACCGCGCCCGTTTCGACGGTGGTGGCGGGTAAGAGTCGGCCACCAAAGAGTATGGCAAAGAGCAGAAGAAAACCGACGACGATTAGCACCGGCAGAGCGGTGGCGATACGGTGCCGCAGATTGTACCTGGGGCGACTTGGAGCGGGCGACTTGGGGTCGTCCTGATTGGTAATTATTTGATTAAGTTTGGAGGTACCCATGAATTTTCCGGGTTAGGAGTTCCGGTGCGGATTGGCGAACGAGCTGGCCGAGGACGACACCCTAGGGGTTGCCTCAGAAAGACCCGATCGGATCGGGGATGAGACGGCGGGCCGCAAAGGGGGCGCGCCGGACTACCTCAAAGCTGGAATATACAGATTC
>CAXMPH010000213.1:2491-2820 GCA_964195055.1 uncultured Chthoniobacterales bacterium
GAACTAGGGCTTGGCAGGGAAAGGTATGGGTGGCTGCGACGAATTTCCGTGATGGGCAGCTCGGTCGACGGTGGCAACTTGGGCAGCACCGCCAAGGGACTGGCTTGTTCGTCCTGCTGGCAACATCCGGCCATGAGCGGGGGTGCCGGGTGTTCACAGGAGGCGCAGCGGAGAGAGTCACAGCATTCGGCCGGCGCCGAGGCTAACGCGGGCGCCAGCATAGCAAAGACCAAGCAGACGAACATGCTGGCGGCTGCGAAACGCAATGAACGGACCTGTAACATTTACGTCACTTTGCACGAGGTAATGAAAAAGTCAAATATCGCCGG
>CAXMPH010000214.1:0-2811 GCA_964195055.1 uncultured Chthoniobacterales bacterium
AACAAAAAAAGAGCGCCCTTGCGGACGCTCTTTTCGTGAAGTCTTACAAGATTCGCCTTTAGGCACGAACTCGGCGACGGAGGACAAATCCACCTAGGGCTACCCCACCGAGGGCGAGGAGAGCGTAAGTGGAAGGCTCAGGAATTGCAGCCGTATTGTAGTTTTGGGTGGCTCCACTTGGATCTGGGAAGACTGGTGCTCCAATACCGGTGGCTCCAAAAATAGTGAAGTCGGAATCGATAATGTCAGCAGCTATCAGTGATGGCACCGGTGCGGCCAAGGCAGGAATGACCCAAGTCGGATTGGAGAAGATCCCAGCCTCAGTACCGTCTGTCAGGACGCCGTTGTTGCTGAAGATCATGACAAGAGTCTTACCTTCGCTGCTGACGGACTGCTGTTCACCGCCGGCAAACACGCCGCCATAGGTAGTTCCATCACCTGGATCATAGCCCATAGTTGCTGCAAAAAGAGGGACGAACTGATTGGCTGTTCCTGTGAGAAGGAGATCATCCCAACTGGATGCGCCAGTTAATCCACTGGTTAACGCCGTGGGGTAGTAGCCTATGGAAATGGCGCTGCCAACTGCAATAGGAGCAGACCCGTCGGCATTGGCAACTGCAGAGGTGGTGAGAGCTTGGACAGAGTAATTGATGGTTCCTTGAGCCTGCGCTTGTGGGGCAGATGCACCTAGGACGAAGAGACCTGCAGTGATGGCAAATAATGTTTTTTTCATGGTATTTGTATGGTTTGGGTTAGTTTTTTAAACTGAGCTGTGTTTTTCGAGGATTAGTTTTGGACGTAGGGAACGGCAACCGACCAGTTGAAGGGGGTTGAAGATTTGCTCAAGATGAGAACTCCGGTGGTCTCACCGATGACGGTGTCCCCAGCACTGGCACCACCTGCGACGGCTTTCCATCCGGATCCGAATCCTGTTTTGTAAAAGTAAGCGTCGATTACGCCAGCTGCAGAAGGCAAGAAGACTTGGTCAGCTGAAGCCGCATTGCCGCCGCCTTGCAACCCTGAGGCAAGCAGGTTGGAATCATCGAGCGTGGTGGCGACGGGAAAACCGGTGGCGCCGCTAACATAACCAGTACCGACAGGAACAAGAGTCGTTTCAGTCTTGACCGAACCAACGTCGACGATCGACACATCCCCAGCAGCCTTTCGCTCGATCAAGACACTTTCACCAGGGTAGATGTTCAAACTAGAAACGGCCGCTCCGGATAAGGTTTTGTAGCCAGACCCGAAACCCGTTTTGTAGTAGAAGCCTTCGAGAGCAGTACCCCGGCCAACGTAAAAAACATCAGCAGATGCGGGATTACCCCCACCCTGGAGAACGTAATCGGTTCCCGTGCCAAAGATGTCTGCGGCCGTCTCTGTCTTGACCACGGAAATGGATAGGGGACTCGTCTGCGCAACATCGCCAACCACCGTAATGGCGGAGGCGGTGTTAGAAACGATATCATAAACCGTTCCTTCTCCCTCTGCCGAATTGACGATGGCAATGTAGTTGGCTACGCCTGAGGCTTCATCAAAAGCTCCCGAAGTGAAGGGGGTGCCGTCGAAGGTCAGGGCACTACCTGCCACCGAAGTGGTGGTTCCTTGGAAGGAGGAAGCATTCATCATGGGAAACTGAACCAAAGAGTAGACAGGGTTGCCTGTCGAGCTGCCTTGGATTTCCACAGTTGTGTATCCCACTGGCGAAGTGGTTGCTGTGCTCTGGGCTTGTGCGGTCGACACAGCAGCGCTGGCTGCTAGCGCCGCAACGACGGGGAGAATGAAGGGGCGAATTGATTTCATACGTCATTAACCTAACCAATGCGCTTAACATGTCAACCACGACGGCTGTTTTTTTGCTTAAAATTCGTCAGACCAAATATGGCAATGAAGGCGGATTTTCCTGTGTCGCCGAGCCGCCTTTGTCTTCTGGCTCCTCTCGGCCCAACCGCCCCACCAAACTTCGCCAGAGAAGTCGGCGGGAAGGCCGCTCAAGGCTTCTCCGAAGGGCCCAGCCTAGTCGCGCTTGAAGTTCTTGCGTAAGGAATTCCGGAAAAGCTAGCCGCCCTCACTTGGCTCATTTGATCCGCCGTGGTTGCGGAAGCCAACCCTGGATCGGAAAGTAACCACATGGCCTGCGACGCACTGACCGAGGCAACCAGTGCCCGCAAGGCAGGAGTGGTATCCTCACTGGTTACTGACGCAGTCTTGAGAGCAGACAAAGCCTGTCCACCGGAAGTCTCCCACAACCCAGGCGAGCGACCACTTTCCCAAGCCGCCAGTTGCATTTTCGCGGCAATGACCTCCGCACTCGTCCAAGGCTGATGGCGATGGACGGCCCCGATGTAGGCATTTTGGACATCGCTCGAGAGTCCGGTGGCTCGGCCTAAGTACCCCCGCCACCGCCAAATCTCGTAGCTGGAAAGTTCGTCCGAGGCCGCCTCGGCTAAGGTTAATTGCGCGAGGTTCGCTACCGATTGATTGAGCCCACTCTTGACATCCCGGGAGAACCAGCTGTTGAGCCCCAGCAACAGCTTAGCTTGGGCCACCTCGCTCCCCCCCCGCGCCAGAATGCCGTGGCTTAGCCGTTCAACCTCGGCAGAGTCACGACGACTCAGGGCCAAGCCGCCCATGAGAATATCTGCTCCCAAGACATTGGGGTCTTCCTCTTGAGCCGAGGCGATGGCGTTGAGCGCTCCGGTCAAGCGTCCTTCGTATACGGCTTCGACGGCCTCGTTGACCAAGCGCAAAGCTTCGGCCTGCTCTTCCGCACTGGCCCCATTGGCTTTTTCCGCTAAAGCAAGACGCCGGAGG
>CAXMPH010000215.1:0-2802 GCA_964195055.1 uncultured Chthoniobacterales bacterium
TGATGGATTTGGAATTTATTTTCATAACGGAGGTAAAGTACCGCCGGAGTGGTCTGATGCGCAATTTTCGCGATCTGGTGTTTTTACCTAGGGTTTTCCTGTAGATCACGGGAGGGCCTGCCTTGGCCAAGGCAGGCCCCAGCAAGGCCGGTCAGGCGAATTCTCCTTGGGATAGTACGGACAAAAAAGGCCCGGGGAGATTTTCGCTCCACCGGGCCCTGGTTTGATTGCGCTAAAGTCGGCTGTCTGGCTCAGCTGCAGCCTTGGCTGGTGCCACATTCGGTGCAGCAGCCGCAGGCTCCGGCACGAATCACCTTGTTGCTGCCGCAGTTGGAACAAGGAGTGTCCATGAACATGGTGCCGAGAGCTCCCTGCACCCGCTCGGCGTGGGTGGCGCCGAGGTAGACCGGGGTGCCTTCGGAGTTCTGGGTCTTGGTGATGACGTCGAGGATTTCTTTTTCTCCGGTGCGGGCCAAGTCGGGGACGGGGCGGTTGATCGCCTTGCGTTCCATCTCAGAGATTTCCTTCATCGGCAGTTCCGGCTGGTTGCGGTTGGGTGAGGTGGCCTCCTTGTAGCCTTTGATGAATTGGCAGCCTAGCCAGCGGAAGACATAGTCGGTGATGCTGCTGGCGTTGCGGATGTCGGGATTCTTGGTGAAGCCGCTCGGTTCGAAGCGCTGGAAGGCGAACTTCTTCACCAGACTCTCTAGCGGTACCCCGTACTGGAGCGAGATGGAGGTGAGGGTGGCCACCGTGTCCATGAGGCCACCAATGGTGCTGCCCTCCTTCGCCATCTGGATGAAGAGTTCGCCCGGTTGGCCGTTCTCAAAGAGGCCAACCGTGATGTATCCCTCGTGGCCTGCGATATCGAATTTGTGATTGAGGGCCACCCGGGTATCGGGGAGACGATGGCGCAGCGGCTGCTCGAGGATGGCTCGGGTGCTGTTGAGCTCGTTTTCTAACTCGACGATACGCGACTCGAATTCGCTATTGTCTGATCCGCTCGCCGCCGCGGCAGCAGTGCTGGTGCCGTGCTTCTTTTTGTCCGTAACCATGGGGGCGGAGCGTTTGGAGCCGTCGCGGTAGACCGCGATGGCCTTAAGTCCGAGCTTCCAGCCCTCGACGTAGGTGTCGACAATGTCATCGACCGTCGCGTGCTCGGGTAGGTTGACTGTCTTGGAGATGGCACCGGAGAGAAAGGGTTGGGCTGCCGCCATCATGCGGATGTGGGCGTGGTAGTTGAGGCTGCGCTGGCCGCGCATTGGCTTGAAGGCACAGTCGAAGACCCCCGTGTGCTCAGGCCGTAGCCCGCTCGTGATCGTTTTGCCCTCATCCTCAACATCCTCGATAGTGTCGTACTTATCGATGTGGCTGATGATGCTGCCGATCTGGCGGTCACTGTAGCCGAGCTTGTGCAGAGCAGGATGGACCGTTTGATTGACGATCTTGAGCATGCCGCCCCCGGCGAGGAGTTTGTATTTGACCAAGGCGATATCAGGTTCGATCCCCGTAGTGTCGCAGTCCATGAGGAACCCAATGGTTCCGGTTGGGGCCAGCACCGTCACTTGGGCGTTGCGGTAACCTTGCTTTTTACCGAGATGAAGGGCCTCGATCCAAACCTCTCTAGCCTCCTCGCGGAGGTGCTCGAACTCGTCGGCCTTTTCAATTTTCTCCACGGCGTCGCGGTGGAGTTTGATCACCTCAAGCATGGGCTCGACATTGTCGGGAGCTCTCGTTTGGGCAACTCCGCTGGCGCTGGAGTCATGGTAGCCGGGGAAGGGGCCGGTCACCCCGGAAATGTGAGCGCTTTGGCTGTAGGCGTGGCCGGTCATGATCGAGGTGATAGAACCCGCCAGAGCTCGACCTTCCGGGCTGTCGTAGCTGTGACCGTAGCTCATAATAAGGGCCCCGAGGTTGGCAAAGCCAAGGCCGAGGGTGCGGAAGATATGGCTGTTTTCCGCGATGACCTTGGTGGGGTAGCTGGCGTTATCCACCAGAATTTCCTGCGCCGTGATGAAGATGCGCACGGCGGACTTGAATTTTTCAACGTCGAAGCTTCCGTCTTCCTGCTTGAATTTGATCAGGTTGAGCGAGGCAAGATTGCAGGCCGTATTGTCGAGGAAGAGGTACTCAGAGCACGGGTTGGTCGAGTTCTGCTGGTCGGTTCCTTTGCAGGTATGCCACTTATCGATGGTGGTCTCAAACTGCATTCCAGGATCACCGCAGACATGGGTGCCTTCGGCGATCTTGCGTAGAAGAGTGCGGGCGTTTTTCTTTTCGCAGGGCTTGCCGTCGGTGACCCGCACCGTGGTCCACTCGCGGTCGTGGATCGCCGCATCCATAAACTTGTCCGAAACGCGGACGGTCAGATTTTCGTTCTGATACATGACCGAGCCATAGGCTTCACCATTGAAAGAACCATCGTAGCCATGTTCGATAAGGGCCCAGGCTTTTTTCTCCTCATTCATTTTGGCCTCGATGAATTCCTCGATGTCTGGATGCCAGTCTTTCAGGGTATTCATTTTGGCGGCACGGCGCGTTTTGCCGCCACTTTTAACCACGCTGGCCACCTGATCGTAGACCTTGAGGAAGGAAAGGGGTCCGCTGGGCTTGCCCCCACCGCTGAGTTTCTCGCGAGTCGAGCGGAGGCTGGAGAGATCACTCCCGGTGCCACTGCCGTACTTAAATAGCATCGCTTCACTCTTGGCCAGATCGAGGATGCTCTCCATGTTGTCGTCGACCGACTGAATGAAGCAGGCGCTGGCCTGCGGGTAAGCGTATTGTGAGGGGGCCCGCTGGGCC
>CAXMPH010000216.1:0-2796 GCA_964195055.1 uncultured Chthoniobacterales bacterium
GCCGGGGAGGAGGTCAAGCTGACCACTTTTCAGATCAAGGGTGACCTCGAGGTGATATGGGTCCAGAGGGATAGCGAGCCCGCAACAGACCAGCCCATCGCCCAGTCCATCACCGCGACCAACCTCAGCCTGCAGAAACGCCAAGGGGGCGGCCTCTTCCACCAAGTCAAAACCTACGAGCCCGGGCCCGACGACTTTGCCGAGGCCTATCCGATTCTTGTCTACGATTTGGATGGGGACGGACTCTCCGAGATCATGCTCCCGCGCTGGAACCGAGTCTACCGCAACCAAGGAGGAGGCAAATTTGCCATGGAGGCTATGCTGGAGCACCCGATCAAGCTGCTCTCATCGGCGGTACTTTCAGATTTCACCGGTGACGGCAATGCCGACCTGCTGGCGGTGGCGACCAATGGGGTACCCCACCTTTTTGCCGGAACCGCAGAGGGCACCTTCCCCCACGAGGGCGTGCCCAGCATCGACCTGCAGATTGTCACCCCAAGCGCCATTACTACGGGCGACGCCGACGGCGATGGGGACCTCGACTTATGGATCACCCAGTACAAGCCTTCTTTTTACGAAGGCCAGATGCCGACACCCTTCTACGATGCCAACGACGGAAACCCCTCCTACTACCTGAAAAACGATGGAAACGGGCTCTTTCACGATGCCACCGAGGGCAGTGGACTCGATCCGCTACGGAACCGTAGAACCTACTCAGCCTCCTTTGTCGATCTCGACGAGGATGGGGACCTCGATCTGGTCAATGTCTCCGACTACGCTGGATTGGACATCTATGAGAATGACGGCCAAGGGTCCTTTACTTTGGCCACCGACGAATTTGTCGAGGACCGCCACTTCTTCGGCATGGGCCACACCTTCGGCGACTACAACCAAGATGGGTTGCTTGATTTGTATGTCATCGGAATGTCCTCCACTACAGCGCGACGGCTCGATCGGCTCGGCTTAGGCCGCCAAGATCGTCCAGACGTACATCCGATGCGGGCCACCATGGGCTACGGCAACCGGCTCTACCTAGGAACGAAGGAGAAGGCCTTCCGCGAGGACCCTGCGATGTCGGCCGCGGTGGCACGCACCGGCTGGTCTTGGGGGGCGACGACCTTTGACTTTGACCTCGATGGCGATCAGGACATTTATGTGGCCAATGGTCACCGCAGCGGGGACAGCAGCGAAGATTACTGCACCACCTTCTGGCGGCACGACATTTACACAGGCGACTCGACCGAGGACACCGAAGTGCTCCGGCTTTTCGAGTCCACCTTGAGCGACATCAACACCAAGAAAATTTCTTGGAATGGCTACGAGAAAAACGTCTTGCAGGTCAACAATCCCGACCGATCGGAGCGCTTCCACAACAGCGCCTTCATGTACGGTGCCGCCTACGAATTCGACTCTCGGTCGGTTATCTCCGATGACCTCAATGCCGATGGCCGTCCAGATCTGATCATGGCGAAGGCCGACTGGAACGGCTACGAATTTGACCTCAGCCTGAGAATCATGGCCAACGATGTCATCTCGCCCTCCCGACACTGGATCACGGTGCAACTACGCGAGTCGTCCGAACCGGGATTCTCCCCCAACGGGGCCAAGGTGACCATCGTGGACGATCTGGGACGCTCCCAGTCGCGGTGGATCGTGACGGGGGACTCCTTCCTCGCCCAGCACGCTCCGGCAGCGCATTTTGGACTTGGGGAGGCCACCCAAGTCAAGACCATCGAAGTGGTCTGGCCCAATGGGAAAACGGAACGCCACCAAGCCGATGGTGCCGTCGACACCACCGTCATTCTTCGGGGAGGGAACTCGGAGCTATCGCTGCGCTGACCCAAAAAATCCTCCAAGACTAACCCCCACCCCCCCTCGGGACAAGCCGATGAGGCGGTCCGCCATCAGATGAGACCCTCCCCGAGATAGAGTTCCTGCCAGCAGACACAGAAAATGTGCGGTGGGTCCGCCTACACTTTGACAATGTCGGCATCATCGGCGTGATCCCGCACCTTCAACTCCGAAGCTCGGATCGACCCGAGGTTCTCGGCTCATTTTGGCAGGAAGGGTTGCTGACCACCCCAGAGGAAACACGGCAACTCAAGGCTTTAGATAAAGAGGCAAGAAAGCAGAGAGAAAACCCCTCCACTCCTTTCGAACAACTCTGGTAAAAATAAGTTGACAACTTACCCACTGGCAGACACATTTATGCCAGCTTATGCGAGATAGGCACTCGGCCTCCCTCAGATAAGTAGAAAATAACCCCTAAATACAAAACATGAAAAAATTAGCAATTACCTTTGCGCTCGTTGCCACGGCATCCATGGCACAAGCGCAACAATTCAATCTCGTCCCTAACGGCGACTTCGAAATCCCCAATGGCGCAGAGTGGGCCAGTGATTCATCAGGTGCCACCTGGAGCTATCCTGCCACAGGCGGTAACACCGGCGGATATGCACAGCTCGATCACACTTCACCCGGCGGAGCTTGGGGCGGCGTACTCATCAGTCCTGCCGAAGGCACTTCTCCGTTCACCAAGCTCGACGCTTTGGGCCTAGCCATTGGTGACGTACCAGTCATTCAGTGGGATGGCATAACGGATGTAGCAGGCACTCTGGGAGGTGTCAAAATCGAGGCTTATAACGCCGCTGGTGGTCTCATCAACCAAGCGAGTGATGGCCCCGGTGCTGGCTACAACATACCCATGAACCAAGCAGTCGGCACATGGGCGACATTCCAGAGCACAGGAACGTTTACGATTCCTCTCTTGACCGATTCAGTCAAGATTGTGCCTCT
>CAXMPH010000217.1:0-2792 GCA_964195055.1 uncultured Chthoniobacterales bacterium
ATCTGCCCGGCCAAGTCGGGGAAATCAAGATGAGCGTGGGTTTCGGTTAGCACTGTTGCTACCAACGAACCACGGTGGAAGCCCAAGTCAACCCCCCACCGAATACCACCATCAAAATATGGTCGCCGGATTTGACTCGCCCGGAGCGCTGGGCCTCATCAAGGGCAATGGCCACCGCGGCAGCCGAAGTATTACCATAGGAGGTCAGGTTGACAAAAAAGCGTTCCATCGGGATCTGGAGCTTACCGGCAATGGTTTCGATGATGCGCAAATTGGCTTGGTGCGGGATGAAGCAATCGATGTCATCCTCAGTCAGACCTGCCCGAGCGATAGCTTCCTTAGAAGCCGCCATCATGGTGACAACGGCATGCCGATAAACCTCCCGACCAGACATTTTCATCGTGTTGATTTTACTCCCGATATTCTCCGCCGTCATGGGCTGGCGCGAACCTCCACCAGGCACGTTAAGAATCCCGTCAAGCTTGCCATTGCTCCCAGTGTAGACCGACAAAATTTCTCCGGTGTCCTCGCTGGCCGGATGCAAAACCGCCGCCCCAGCTCCATCACCAAAGAGGACGCAGGTGTTCCGATCGGTCCAGTCGATGATAGCACTCAGCTTGTCCGCTCCGATAACCAGAGCGTGCTTGGCTGTTCCGGTAGCGATAAACTGCCGGGCCAACTCCATCCCGTAAAGAAAGCCCGAGCAAGCGGCGGAAACGTCAAAACAGGTTGCCTTAGACGCGCCTAGGGCGCTCTGGACGAAACAGGCAGTGGCGGGAAAAGCCATATCGGGAGTCACCGTGGCGACAATGATCAAGTCAAGGTCCTCCGCTTTGATTCCCGCATTTTCTAGGGCATTGCGCCCCGCCTTGGTCGCCAGATCACTGGTGGCCTCATCCTCGGCGGCAATGCGTCGCTCCTTGATCCCAGTGCGCTCCACGATCCACTGGTCGTTGGTGTCGACCAAGAGCTGCAGGTCAGCATTGGTCATCACTTTTTCGGGAAGGTAACTTCCCGTCCCGGCAATGGCCACTGGGCGAACGGTTATGGCATTCATCAGCGAGCGTAAAAGGAGGCAAGTTCCTCGACAATTTTGGGGTTGATCCGCGTCTTGATCGATTCCATGGCCACGCGGATGGCATTTTTAATCGCTTTGGCACTACTCGAGCCGTGGGCGATGATACAGATTCCGTCCACCCCAAGGAGTGGGCTTCCCCCGTATTCCTCGTAGTTTGTTTTGCGCTTGATCGTCTGAAAGGCACCCTTGGCCATCATGGCACCGGTCAGGCGCAGGGGCGTCTTTTTCAATTCGTTCTTGAGCCAGCGGAAGACGGCCTCCGCCGTAGCCTCGCAAGACTTGAGAACAACATTACCGGTGAAACCGTCGCAGAGCACCACCTCGACAGGATTCTGGAAAAGATCATGCCCCTCGATGTTGCCTCGAAAATTTAGTCCGCTGGCTCGGAGCAACTTGAAGATATCCTTAGTAAACTCGCTGCCCTTGGCGTCCTCCCCACCAATCGACATCAGTCCGATCGCCGGATTCTCATAGCCGAGGACGTCGCGGGAAAAGACTGCCCCCATCACGGCATACTGAAGCATATGCTCGGGACGTGCATCGGTGTTGGCCCCCGCGTCAATGAGAACGCATAAGTTTGTCTCGGTGGGGAGGAGGGCAGCAATACCTGGACGGTCTACTCCCTCCAAAGTTCGTAGCTTAATCGTGGTCGCCGCTACCGCTGCTCCGGTATGACCCGCGCTGACCACCGCATCCGCTTGGCCGAGTTTGACCAAATCGACCGCCCGAGAAATCGAGGAATCTTTTTTGCGCCGCACTGCTTCGACCGCACTCTCGGACATGGTCACGACCTGGGTGGTGTGAACGATTTCGAGGCGAGGATCGCGACAGCGGTGTTTTTCCAGTTCGGCGCGAAGAATTGCTTCGTCTCCGACTAAAAAGAGCTTCTCTAGAGCAGAGTACTCTTGCAGAGCCTGTACGGCTCCCGCCACGCAGTTCTGCGGGGCGCCATCGCCGCCCATAGCGTCAAGGGCAACCTTCATAATGAAATAACCGGCTTATGCCGCGCCCACGGAGAGAACTTGGCGACCCTTGTAGTAACCACAGGTTGGGCAAGCCGTATGCGAGGGCACTTTGGCATTGCACTGGCCGCAGGTACCGAGTTGGCCAGCATGCCAGCGATTGGCGGCTTTGCGGCTGCGCAAGCGCATTTTAGAAACTTTATGTTTGGGAACTGCCATAGGAAATCAGCGTTTAGGTTTGAGCTTATCTAACTGGTCCCAAGCGGAATCTGCAACAACTTGCGAACCGCCCCCCGAGCTTGTATGGCCGTGGTAGGGACAAGAATGATCGTTATTTAAATCACATCTTGGGTGGTTTGGCAAAGCCAATAAAAGTTCTTCTCTGGCTAGGGGGGTCAAATCGATCCGTTCCTGCCCCTCAATTTCGACTTGAGCAACAAAAGGGTCTACCACTGCTTCGTAGACAAAGCGTTGCAAACAAGCGACACATGTCATTTCTACCGACACCGAAAGCTGGCCGGTGGCAAAGACCCCGCCCTCGGAAATCCCCACATCGAGACGGTAACGAACCGGCCCAGCCGAAACAGAGCCGATCTCCTCAAGATCGAGAAAATCGGTATCTTCTTCCCCCTCGAGCTGCTTTCCCTCGGGCGGGATTTGTTGGAGGGCAATCGCGATCATGGGGTAGGCCCTTCCTCCATCTTTTGCCACAAGGCCTCGCTAACTGGGGCGGAGACCACTCCGGAAATATC
>CAXMPH010000218.1:0-2773 GCA_964195055.1 uncultured Chthoniobacterales bacterium
GTCCCGGTCACGATTGAAGGGGATGAAATCTCTCTCCAAACCTCCTCTTTGCCCCGGGCCTGTGACTTTGATATACCCGGCGACATTTCCAGCGCGGCCTTCTGGCTGGTGGCAGCATCCGCCCACCCCGGATCCAGCGTCGTTATCAAAGATATCGGGCTCAATAGCACCCGAACCGGAATATTGTCTGTCCTCCTCCGCATGGGCGTCAGATTACGCGAAGAAGAATTGACCAAGGGTCCTGGAGAACCTTCCGGCAAAATCGAAATCATTGGCAACCACCTCCGTGGCACGGTTATCGGCGGAGCCGAGATTCCCAACGTCATCGACGAGCTTCCTGTCTTGGCGGTGGCCGGGGCACTGGCCCAAGGTACTACCGTGATCAAAGATGCCTCCGAGCTGAGAGTTAAAGAATCCGATCGTCTGGCCGTGGTGGCTCATCACCTCCAAGCCATGGGAGCAGAGGTGATTGAACACCCCGATGGAATGGAAATCCACGGCGGACGCCCTCTCAAAGGAGTGCGTTTGTCTAGCCACGGCGACCACCGCATTGCCATGGCATTTGCCATTGCCGGCCTCTTTGCCGAGGGCGAAACCCTCATTGAGGATACCGCATGCGTCGAGACATCCTATCCGGGATTTGCCGGACAACTGGAAAATATTATCAATGAATAATCCGGAATTACACCCTGCCGATGATTCGGTGGTCATTGCCATTGATGGCCCCGCTGCTTCCGGAAAAAGTACGGTAGCGAAGGAATTGGCCCGGCGGCTCAGTTTCCGTTTCCTTAACTCTGGAGACCTCTACCGAGCCATGACCTGGACCTGCCTCGATCGCGGGATCGATTGTTACGATAGTGGAAAAGTGGCGGCAACAACCGGGGTGACTCAGATTGATATCAGCTGCGATGGTACCAATTACTTCCCCCAAATCAACGGGATCGATCCTCGGCAATACCTACGAGACGAACGCATCAATGCTCATGTCTCACCCGTCTCGGCCGTCCCGGCGGTACGCTATATTCTTTCCGCAGCCATCCGGACTCATTCACACGGTCGCCAGACGGTTATCGAAGGAAGGGACATCGGTTCGGCAGTCTTTCCAGAGTCACCCTACAAATTCTACATCGATGCCCACCCGGAAGTACGGCAACGGCGGCGGCGCAATCAGGGTCAAATGGAAGAAATCTCCCGTCGCGACCGCATTGATTCAACTCGGCATACGGACCCACTCACGGTGGCCCCCGGAGCAACCGTGATCGATAGTTCCGCCTTGGATATCGATGGGGTGGTCGGAAAAATCCTCCAACGTCTCAGCGCCCAAGGACTCCCCCAGGCCCTCAAGCTATGCAGCAAAGAATGACCTTCTGGTATTTGCTTGGGCACTCCCTGAGCAAAGCCATCGCCAAAACATTTTTTCACTACCGTGTCGTGGGAGCCCACAACATGATCGAGGAAGGCGCGGTCATTATTGCGGCTAACCACACTAGCTTTCTTGACCCTCCCTTAGCCGGAGCCGCCTGCCGCCGGGGGATTCATTACCTCGCCCGCAAAAGCCTCCTCGAGTGGCCTGTCTTTGGTCCACTCTTTCCCCAATGGAACGTTATCCCAGTCGATGCAAAAAATCCTGACCGGAGCGCGCTCATCGCCGCCATCCGGGTGGTCCGAGAGGGTGGCGCCATCCTAGTCTTTCCCGAAGGGACCCGCAGCCCCGATGGCAGTCCTCAATCAGCTCGACCCGGGGTTGGCATGATTTTAGCCAAGACAGGGGCCCCAGTTGTTCCCATTCGCATCGAAGGATCATTCAACGCTTTTCCCCGAGACCGCAAATGGCCACGACGAGTGCCTATCACCGTTTTTATCGGCCAGCCAATATTTTTCAGTGCGGAAGAGCTGACTGACCGTACTTCCTACCAAAAAGCAGGCGACCGCATCATGGATGCGGTCGCCGTAGCTTGAAAATGGTTGTTTAGTTGAGTGGCTGCAGTTCGCTGTAACCAGTACCAACCACCGAGCTGTTGGTGGCGGTGTTTGTCTTGTTGATACTCCCAGAACCCTGCTTTTGCATGACAATAAAGCCCTTAGCACCGTAGGGCACGCTGCCCGCCGCGACGGCGCCATTTTGCCAGTTCTTGGTGACAAGGAAAACATGGGCAGCACGATCGATGGCCCTAGTCTCCATGATGCTCCAAGCAATGTTATTGGCTGAAAAAGTGGTGTCGTCATAAGAAATAACCACTCCGGGAGCCTGATAAATCTTACGCAGATCGTTGGTCGATAGATACTTATTAGTAATAAGATGCTGGGAGAAACCGTCGACGCTGAATTGGTTGCCGTCCTCGTCTAAGGTCCAAGAGGCGCCGCCTGACACCACGGCGTCGAGGGAGTAAGTCTGAGTTGCTAAATGCAACTGGCGCGCGTTGTTGAGAGTCTGCGTCATCTGACCTTTAACGAGAGCCCCCGAGATAGCAGGAATGGCGAGAGAAGCGAGAATGGCAATAATCGAAATAACCACGAGTAATTCAATGAGGGTAAAAGCGCGTTTGGACTTTCGGGAAATGAGGGGAAGGGTTTTATTAGTCATGTTAATTATATTTCGAAGAATTGTTTAACCTATTGAGAAAAACCCTCGGCGCAACAAAAAAGTCCCATCTTAGTTTGTTCGACCAAGAACAAAGGCAACCATAGCTAGTGGCGGCAAGACGATCTCAATGGAGTATTGGCGCCCCTGCCATGGAATCGGCTGGGAAGAAACTCCCCCGCAATTGCCGAC
>CAXMPH010000219.1:0-2772 GCA_964195055.1 uncultured Chthoniobacterales bacterium
CCGGCCATCGTAAAAAATCTGCGCCGTTTTACCCATCATTTAAGAGCGGACCTGACCCGTGCCGATGACCTGATATTTGTAGGTGGTCAGTTCCTCTAATCCCATAGGACCACGGGCATGCAATTTATCCGTGCTGATGCCAATTTCCGCGCCAAAGCCAAACTCCCCCCCATCGCTGAAGCGGGTGGAGGCATTCCACATCGCGGTGGCTGAGTCGACCGCCGCTAAGAACCTCTGGGCTGCCTTCTCATCCCCGGTCACGATGGTATCGGTATGACGAGACCCGTACCGCTCGATGTGATCGACCGCTTCATCCAGAGAATCAACCACCCGAATACTAAGAATGAGATCGAGGTATTCGGTCGTCCAATCCTCTTCCGTGGCCGACTCAATCTCGGCCCCAAGAATCTCACGAGTAGACTTATCCCCGCGGAGAGAGACCCCCTGCGCCTGCAATGCCTTGGCGACAGACCGTAAAAAAATCTCCGCCACCGGGCGATGCACTAACAAGGTCTCCAAGGCATTGCACACCCCCGGACGCTGGCACTTAGCATTGACCACAATATTTTCCGCCATCCTCAAGTCGGCGGCTTCCTCGACAAAAACATGACAAATCCCGTGGTAGTGTTTGATCACCGGCATCCGAGCATGCTCGACCACCGCTTCGATGAGAGCGTGTCCACCTCGCGGGACGATGACATCGAGATAGCGATCCATTTGCGCAAGTAAGCGCACCCCCTCTCGGTCCGTAAAAGGGACAAGCTGGATGACTTCAGCCGATAAACCAGCCTCCTTGGCTCCGCGAGAAAGTGCCCGCGCAATCGCCAGATTGGAATGAAGCGACTCCTTGCCTCCGCGGAGGATGCAGGCATTGCCGGACTTGAGACAGAGCACGGCAGCGTCAGCGGTCACATTGGGCCGCGACTCATAAATGATCCCGACCACCCCAATAGGAACGCGGACCTTGGTGATTTGCAGACCATTGGGCCGGGTCCACCCGCGAATGATGTCACCGACGGGATCCGGAAGGCCGGCCACCTCGCGCACTCCCCCAGCCATCGAGGCAACCCGATCCGGGGTAAGCCGGAGACGATCGATCGCTGCCCCATTGAGCCCGTAGGCTGGCGCCGCTTCGAGATCCAAGGCATTGGCGGTGAGAATGTCGGACTCTGCCGCCTCCAAGGCGTCAGCGATGGAGTGGAGGGCGGCATTTTTCAGATCGGAGGAAGCGAGGGCAAGAGAGCGCGCCGCCACGCGTGCCCTTTGCCCCATCTCCTCCATTTGTTGACCCAAGGTTTTCATTACCCAGTAATATCCGCCTCGCACCGCGAGGCGTCCAAGCTAAATTAAATTTCCTTATGGCCACCGATGATCTTTTTGGCAGGAGTGAAAGCGCTACGCCCCCCTCCGGGGCTCATACCCCGCTGGCCGAACGCATGCGACCGCAGTCCCTCGCGGAATATGCTGGCCAAGCTCATATCCTAGCTCCCGGACAAGTCCTGCGTCGGGCGATCGAGGCAGACCGCTTTTCCTCGATCGTCCTTTACGGCCCGCCCGGCACCGGCAAGACCAGTCTGGCCGAAATCATCGCCGGCACCACCAAGGCGCGCTTCGAGAGATTGAGCGGCGTCGAAAGTACCGTGGCCGACATCCGCAAGGTGATGGCCAAGGCCTTGGTCCGCCTCTCTCGGGATGGGACCCGCACCGTTCTCTTCATCGACGAGATCCACCGCTTCAACAAAGCTCAGCAGGACGTCCTCTTACCTGACGTCGAGCGCGGCACGGTGCGCCTCATCGGGGCAACCACGATGAACCCATTTTTCTATGTCAATAGCCCGCTGGTCTCACGATCGCTGGTCTTTCAGCTGCGTCCGCTGGAGGCCCCTGAGCTACAAATCCTAATCAAGCGAGCCCTCTCCGACCCGAAGCGTGGCCTCGGGGGACAACCGATTACCCTCGAGCAAGATGGGGCCACCCACCTAGCCGAAATCTGTGAGGGAGACGCCCGGCGGTGCCTCAATGCTCTCGAGTTAGCCGCCCTCTCAACCGAGCCAGACAAAAAAGGGAATATCCGCCTAACCCGCAAAGTCATCGAGGAGTGCGTCCAGAGGAAGGCTGTCGTCTACGACAAGGACGACGACGCTCACTACGACACCATCAGTGCTTTGATCAAAAGCATCCGCGGCGGCGATCCCGACGCAGCCCTTTACTGGCTGGCCAAGATGCTTCACGGGGGAGAGGACATCCGCTTCATTGCGCGCCGGCTGGTTATCGCCGCCAGCGAAGATATCGGGATGGCCGATTCCCGGGGCCTCCTCATCGCGGTTGCCGCTCAACAAGCCTGCGAAAGTGTGGGACTGCCTGAGGCTCAGATCCCCCTAGCCCACGCCACAGTTTATCTGGCCACCGCCCCGAAAAGCAACAGGGCCTATGCGGGGCTGCTCGCCGCCCGTTCCGACTTGGAAAAAGGACACACCCTAGCCATACCGCAACATCTCAAGGACAGTCACTATGAGGGCGCCGACCGTCTCGGCCATGGGGCGGGCTACCAATACTCCCACGACTCCCCCGAGGCCTATGTGCCCCAGGCCTACCTTCCCCAAGGTAGGGTTTTTTATGAGCCATCCCAGCGCGGCGAAGAAAAGCGTGTCTCGGAACGGCTCGCCTACTGGCGCTCCCTTTTTGAGGACTTGAAAAAGCAGGATCCACATTGACGCCCCTGACTTATTCGGTCCCTTCTTCCCCTTGCCGCCTCTGGCCATTCCTCCTAAG
>CAXMPH010000220.1:0-2757 GCA_964195055.1 uncultured Chthoniobacterales bacterium
CTCGGCCGGATCCTCAAGCGTGGCATCGACAAGATGCAGCAGCACGGCGCAGCGCTCAACATGGCCCAGGAAGCGATCACCGAGGCCAGCGCCTTCGTGGGCCCCCTCGATGAGACCGGGAATATCGGCCACGGTGGCCCTGCGAAAGCCAGGAAAGTCGATCACCCCGATCATGGGGTGCAGGGTGGTGAAGGGGTAGGCCGCCACTTTGGGGTGGGCGGCGGAGAGAGCCCCAAGCAAGGTGGACTTGCCCGCGTTCGGGTAACCGACCAATCCGGCATCGGCGATCATCCGCATCTCGAGGAAAAACCAGCTTTCCTCACCGGGCACCCCCTCGGTGAACTGCCGTGGGGCACGGTTGCGAGAGCTTTTGAAATGAATATTGCCACTCCCCCCTCGGCCACCTTGGCAAAGTAAAAACTCAGCCCCCGAGGCATCGAGATCAACCAACAGCTCCAGCTCCTTGGGATCGATCTTGCGGCGGCGTGGTGGTGCATCACCCTCAGCCTGCACTTGGAGGGGGTCATGGGGAGGGACCGGGGGCAGACGATAGATCAGCGTACCCACCGGCACCGGAACAATCTTGTCCGGAGCTGAGCGGCCGTACTTCTGCTTGCCCATACCCTTGCCACCGCACTTGGCTCGCACGATCGGCTCGTAATAAAGACTGACCAAGGTGTCGACCTGGGAGTCGGCCCGCAGGATGATGCTACCTCCGTCTCCTCCATCGCCACCATCTGGCCCACCCCGAGGCACGAATTTTTCACGGCGAAAACTGGAGCAGCCATTGCCCCCATCCCCCGCCTTTGCGGAAATACGTATTTGGTCGACAAACATAATTAAAAACGGTGGTGACGGACTCCTCTGTCTTATCCTGAATCCTTTTCTCCGCCAAAGGAGTCATCCTCATCTTTGCTGCTCTCGAGTTGCTTGAGTGCGTCGGAGGCATCGTCCACCTCGTCGAGAACATCGCGACTGACGAAAAGGGGAGCTTTCTGCTGGATCGCCATGGCAATACCATCGCTGGGCCGGGCGTCGAGTTCGATGATCTTCCGCTGGTGCAGCTCATTTTCGGCGGAAATAATCAGCCGGGCAAAAAAGGTGCTATTCTTCACATCATTGATCACGGCTCTCTCCACCTTGGCCCCGAGGGCAGCCAAAAAATGGGCCATCAGATCATGGGTCAGTGGCCGTTCTTTCTCCGTCTCGGAAACGAACATATTGATGGCATGGCCAACATTGGCATCGACATAAATAACGAAGGTCTTCTCCTCCGTTCCGAGGAAGAGAGCCGCACCATTGGCCGCCGGCACAACGGCCTTGAGTTGTACGGGAACGACCTGTGGTTGAGACATAGAAAGAAAGCTACGCCCGCCCCGCCATCAAATCCAGAGACAAAAAACCTTCGCTCCACCGACTCCAAGCTGGCCCTCCTCACCCAAGAGGCCCACAATTCTTAGGATGGAAGTGGTCACAGAATTCGTTGGAGCGCACTGGACCAGTGCGGTTGAGGTCCTCCTCCTCGCCATCTTAATTTACTATGGCTACCTCTATTTCCGCGGGACACCCGGAGCCAAAATCCTCGTGGGCTTGGCCCTTATTTTCATCAGCCTCACTCTGGCCTCGCAACTTCTCGACCTCTACGTCATTGGCTGGCTCCTGCGCAGCTTCTCCGTCTTTCTCGCCATCGCCCTCGTGGTTATTTTCCAACCGGAACTACGCCGCGCCCTGACCGAGCTAGGAAGCCAGCACTTCTTTAGTTCCTCCCTCCAAAAAAAAGAAACCATCGAGCTTCTCGCCGACACGGTTTTCGACCTCGCCCGACGACAATTTGGCGCCATCATCGCCATCGAGAGGGAGATCAGTATCCGCCAGTTTGCTTCGACCGGGGTCGATCTCGACGCGGTTTTTTCCAAGGAGCTCGTCCTCACTATTTTTCACCCCAAGACGGTGCTGCATGACGGGGGAGTCATCGTACAAGATGATCGGTTAACCGCCGCCGCCTGCATCTTTCCCCTCACCCCGCGGGAAGACCTCGACCGCAGTCTGGGCCTACGCCACCGGGCGGGGATGGGCATCACCGAGGAATCCGACGCTATTGCCATCCTTGTCTCCGAGGAAACTGGCCAAGTTTCCCTCTGCCATCGAGGGGTACTGGAACGCAACCTCAACGTGGACAAATTCCGACGACGCCTCAACCAACTCCTCCTCCTCGAGAAGTATGAAAAAAATTCTCCTTCATAACTGGAAAGTTAAGCTGACCTGCCTCGTCCTAGCTTTCGTTGTCTGGTACCTCATCCAGCACAACGTCAACCCGGGTGGAGACAGCTTCCCCCGAGAGCAATCCTTAGAAAACAATCAGTAATGAAACGACTTTATTTTGGAACAGACGGCATTCGTGGACGTGCTGGACAACCTCCCATCAACGCCGAATTTGCGGAAAAACTGGGGCGAGCCGCTGCCAAGGTACTCGCCGAGGGCACCAAGCAGCCCATCTTTGCCATCGGTCGCGATACCCGCGAATCTGGGCCCATGCTCGAAGAAGCTCTCGCGGCCGGCATCACCTCGGCCGGCGGCAAAGTTCAGCTACTCGGAGTTCTCCCCACTCCCGGAGTGGCGGCCATGGTCAAGGAAGACAAACTCACGGCAGGAGCTGTCATCTCTGCCTCGCACAATCCCGCCGCCGACAACGGAATCAAATTTTTCTCCGGAGACGGATTTAAACTGCCCGATCAAATCGAGTTGGAGATCGAGCAG
>CAXMPH010000221.1:0-2753 GCA_964195055.1 uncultured Chthoniobacterales bacterium
AGTGATGAACCCGCTCGCCGAGATCGCTGCCGTCGTTAAAAAATATCCCGAGGTTATGTTTATCGTGGATAGCGTATCCTCCTTTTCTGTTGTCCCCATCGCCATGGACGAGTTCGGGATAGACGTTCTCCTGACCGGCAGCCAGAAGGCCCTCGCTCTCCCTCCGGGACTAGGACTCTTCAGCGTTAGCGAGCGGGCCCGTCAACGGGCCTCGACCACCCCGGACCGCGGCTACTACTTCGATTTTCTCGAGTTCCGCAAGAACCAGGAAAAATTCATGACCCCAAGCACCCCAAGCACAGGCCACATCTGGGCTCTCCAGTCTAAGCTTGAGGACATCTTCACCGAGGGAGTTGAGCAACGCCACCTCCGCCATGCCCAGCTAAATCAAATGATCTCAGACTGGGTCACCCAGAACGGCTTCGAGCACTTTGCTCCCGAGGGCTACCGTTCCAAATCGCTGGTTTGCATCAAAAACAACCGCAACATCGATGTGGGTGCCTTTTGCGCCAGCCTAAAGAAAAAGCACAAGGTGGCGATCAATGGCGGCTATGGAAAAATCAAAGGCAGCACCTTCCGCGTTTCCAACATGGGTGATGAGAGCGAGGCCACCGTGGGCGAAGTTCTCCAATGGATGACCGAAAGTCTCCCTGACTGAAAGTCGCCCCCGCGCCAGTAAAAACTAGAGA
Organism: uncultured Chthoniobacterales bacterium; assembly: GCA_964195055.1. Taxonomy (GTDB): domain Bacteria; phylum Verrucomicrobiota; class Verrucomicrobiia; order Chthoniobacterales; family JACTMZ01; genus JACTMZ01. The sequence goes on from CAXMPH010000221.1 coordinate 690, forward strand.
TGCCCCTCCTAAAACCGCTGGAGGTGGGTCAGGCCCCCTCCTTAAGACTTCTCGTCCGAGTCGTCGTCCTCTTCCATCCCCGCAGTGAGGGGAGCAAATTTACGCTTCCGTTTGTTAACCGGAATCGGGCTGAGCACCATATTGATAGCACGACCCACTAGCTTGGGTTCCATATCAACATTGCCCATAGTCGACAGATCGTCCCGCACTCGGAGCACCACCGCCATGCCTAACTCTTGATGGGCCATCTGGCGGCCACGGAACTGCAACTGAACTTTGAGCTTATTCCCCTTGTCGAGGAAATCCTCGGCTCGGCGAATCTTCGTCATGTAATCGTTGTTGTCGATGTTGACTCGAAATTTGACCTCTTTGACCTTACTCGTGTTGGTCTTTTTGTCTTTCTCCTGCTTGGCCAACTCGTAGCGGTACTTACCGAAGTCGACGATGCGGCAGACGGGTGGGTTGGCATTAGCCGACACCTCCACCAGATCTAAACCTAGTTCCTCGGCCTTGCGCAGGGCGTCTTGCAGTCGAAGGACGCCAAGCTGTTCGTTTGTCACCCCATTGATCACGCGCACTTCGCGAGCGCGGATACGATGATTGACTTTGATTAGGGGCGGTTGTGGTTTGCGGGGATGGTAAGCCAAGCGGGTACGTGAGTTGGTTGGGTCCCGTGAGCGGGCGGGAAATTAAGAATGCTCAGAGCACTCTTTCAGTGATTTCGTTTTTGATGTGCTCAACAAATTTTTCTAGTGGCATGAGGCCTTGATCTCCGGATTTGCGGCTTCGTATTGAAACTTGCCGCGACTCGGATTCCTTGCCACCAACCACTATCATGTAAGGAACTTTGCCCAGCTGTGCAAGGCGAATTTTCGCCCCAAGCTTATCTGGCGAGCTGTCGACCGAGGCACGAACACCAGCAGCACGCAGGGCGGCAACAACTTCCTCAGCGTAGTCGGAGACTTTATCTGAGATGGGAAGAATCCGTGCCTGCTCCGGAGCCAACCAGACAGGAAAGGCTCCCGCAAAATGTTCGATGAGGACACCGACAAATCTCTCCATGGAACCGAACGGTGCTCGGTGAATCATGACGGGACGGTGTCGCTTATTGTCGGAGCCAACGTAGTGAAGATCGAAACGTTCGGGCAACTGGAAGTCCACTTGCACCGTGCCCAGCTGCCACTCGCGACCGATAACATCGCGAACAACAAAATCGATTTTCGGTCCGTAAAAAGCGGCTTCACCCGGTTCCTCGGTGTAAGCGACTCCCAGCGTTTTGGCTGCCTCGCGGCAAGCATCCTCGGCCCGATCCCAGTCCTCAGCGCGACCGGCGTACTTATCCGACTCGGGATCACGCAATCCGATTCGTACTCGGTAGTCGCTCATATTGAAGACCCCGAAGACTTTCTTAACCAAGTCAAGGCAGCCTTGAATCTCAGCCGCCATCTGCTCTTCCGTAACAAAAAGATGGGCGTCGTCTTGGGTGAATCCGCGCACCCGGGTCATCCCATTGAGCTCGCCGGATTGCTCCCAGCGGTAAACCGTACCAAACTCAGCCAAACGCACCGGAAGATCCCGGTAACTCCGAGGCTGAGAGGCAAATATCTTAATGTGCATCGGGCAATTCATCGGCTTGAGCAGATAACCCTCAACCTCGCCCTCCTCGAGGCGGCGGGCCAAATCAGCACAGGCACAACCCTCTTCGGCCAAGCGGTGCAAAGTCTCGCGCTCGACAAGTGGAGGGTATTGCGAATCGGCATAGTAGGGGTAATGCCCGGAGGTGCGGAAGAGTTCGAGACGGGCAATGTGCGGCGTAAAGACTTGCTCGTAACCTTGGAGACGCAATTCCTCACTGATAAAATTCTGCAACTCCTGGCGCACCACCGCACCCTTCGGCGTCCACAGAATGAGACCGGAGCCGACAGTGTCATCGATGTGAAAAAGTTGGAGTTCGCGACCAAGCTTCCGGTGGTCACGCTTGCGGGCCTCCTCGATCATCTCTCGCCACTTGGTTAGTTCCTCCACCGAGGCAAAAGCGACCCCGTAGATCCGCTGCAACTGGGG
>CAXMPH010000222.1:0-2744 GCA_964195055.1 uncultured Chthoniobacterales bacterium
GAGGTGGTCGAAGTTCATCCGCATCATTCCATTGTAAAATAGGTTGGTCGGGTCTCCGATGGCGTGCTCCCACCACGGGAGGGCCTGAACCGACATAACGATGGCGTCGGGGCGCTCCCGCTTGATGATGGCGGCAGCCTCGCGGAATTGCCGGGCGCTGGCCCGCACCGCTGCGGAGTAGGTGCCGAGAGCGGCGGTCATCATCGGCGGCCATTGCCCATTGAGGTAAGCGGTGGCGATCTGGCCATTGGGCTCATTCTGTGGCGCAAAATAACGCGCGTGGATTTTGAGTCGGGGGACCACCTTGTTGACGTAGGCCTGCCAGCGCTGATCCATTTTGGGGTGGAGCCAATTGGATTTCTTGGGTTCTTCGTGGTCGTAGAGCCACTCGGGAAAGGTGAAGTGCCAGATGCAAACCACTGGTTCAATGCCGCTGACCTTGAGCCGGCGGGCCATTTCGACATAGCGGGAGATGGCCTCCTCGTTGTATTCCCCCGGACGGGGTTCGATTCGAGCCCATTCCAAACTGAAGCGGTAGTGGGTAGCTCCGATTTTTTTGAGGGCCGCTACATCCTTGTCAAAATCACTCCAGCTCATCACCACAATATTGCCTCGCTGGGGAGCTTCGCCCTCCTCCATTAGCATGTCCCAGCCGGTGCGGAAGGGGAGTTTCCCGTCGGGACCGACGCGGCGATTCTCGTACTGCCAGCTCGAAGTGGAAAAGCCCCAGGCGAAGTCTCCGGTTTTGACCTTGGATGCCTCGACTTTCTCCTCCGTGGTTACCTCGGGAGCCTTGGGGTACATGATGCAACCCGAGAGGATAAGGGTGGTTAAGAGGATGAGCTGGGGGGGGAGGTAAGACATGATCTTTTATTAGTAGTTCTTTTGGAAGCGGTTGAGCAGCAATAAAACTCCGTTGAGGGCTGCTCGCTATGGCAGAGAGAGGTTGAAAGACGGGCTCAGTCCGGACATTTTGGGGTAATGCCAGCCTCCGTATTTCCAACCTCGACCAACCGCTGGCATTTTGACAACTCCTTCGCTCGATTGCCTGAGACGCTTTACCAGCGGATCGCCCCAAGTCCGGTGGCCAACCCAGCCGTCGCCATCTTCAATTCAGGCCTCGCGGCCGAACTCGGTCTTCCCCCCGAGGTGGCCTACGATGCCGCCCTCTTAGCTGGAAACAAGCTGCCCGAGGGGGCCGACCCGATCGCTCAGGCCTACGCCGGCCATCAGTTCGGACACTTTACCAATTTGGGCGATGGCCGTGCCATCTTGCTCGGGGAACAGATCACTCCCCAGGGAAGACGCTTCGACCTCCAGCTCAAGGGATCTGGGCCGACTCCTTATTCGCGGCGGGGGGACGGCCGGGCTGCCTTGGGGCCCATGCTGCGTGAATACATTATGAGTGAGGCCCTGCACGCCCTTGGGATACCGACCACAAGGAGCCTTGCCGTAGTCACCACCGGAGAGATGGTCTCGCGTGAGGAGTCGCTGCCGGGCGCCGTGCTCGCTCGGGTGGCGGCCAGTCATATTCGAGTCGGGACTTTTCAGTATGCCGCTGCTCGGGGAGACCGTGCTGTTCTGGCCTCGCTTCTCGCTCACACCGTGGCCCGCCACGACCCGGCGCTGGCAGGCGTGGAGAACGAGGCCCTCGCGATGTTTGATGCCGTGCTGGAGCGGCAGGCTGCCTTGATGGCGCAGTGGATGCTCGTGGGGTTTATTCATGGGGTGATGAACACCGACAACATGGCGCTCTCCGGAGAGACCATAGACTACGGTCCCTGCGCCTTTATCGATACCTACGATCCGGCGACTATCTTCAGTTCGATCGATCGAAACCGACGCTACGCCTACGCCAATCAGCCATCGATCGCCCAATGGAACCTCGCTCGCTTGGCCGAAACCTTACTCCCGCTCATCGCTGAGGAGGAGAAGACTGCGGTGGCTTTGGCCGAGTCCGCGGTGGCGAAATTCGAGGGGGCTTTCCAGGGGCATTGGCTGGAGGGAATGCGGAAGAAGCTGGGTCTCTTCAACGCGGAGGAAGAGGACCTTGCTCTAGCTCAGGACCTCTTTAAGGCAATGGAAGAGGCCAAGGCCGATCTGACCAACACCTTTGCCGGCTTAGCCGAGCGGGCCCAACCGGAGAGTACCCCCATCCTTCCTCCGTGGGAGGAGCGCTGGCAGGCTCGTTTGAGCCGCCAGCCTCAGGAAACGGAGGAGGTGGTGGCGGCCTTGGTTCGCGCCAATCCCGTGGTTATTCCTCGCAATCATCGAGTGGAGGAAGCTCTCAAGGCAGCCGGGGAGGGGGATTTCGGGGTGATGGAGAAACTTCTTAGTGTTTTGGTGCGTCCCTATGAGGCCACCTTGGCTAATCAGCCTTATCGGCAACCACCCGCGGCGGGCGGGGAGGGCTATCGTACCTATTGTGGGACCTGAGGAAATCTGAAGGAGAGGAGGGGGGGTCCGCTTTGGTTTTGCCCCTCTTTTTCAATAATGAGGGGCAGGGGGAGCTTGAGAAGGTTGCGGGACGGCGTTGTATGAGATAAAAGAGGAGCTCAATCAGGAAGGGTGGCTGAGTCCGGTCTAAGGCACTCGACTCGAAATCGAGCGTGGGGCAACCCACCGTGGGTTCGAATCCCACCCCTTCCGCCAACCCCGCCGCAGGCGGGCTTGAAGCATCTCTGTGGGATGAGAACGAAGTTCGAGCCGAAGACCGCTTGCCGCAGGCAAGCAATCCCACCCCT
>CAXMPH010000223.1:0-2743 GCA_964195055.1 uncultured Chthoniobacterales bacterium
GTGGCCACCAATGTCGCTGAGACCTCCCTGACCATTGAGGGGGTCACCTTGGTGGTCGACAGCGGGCTGGCCCGGATGGCCTGTTACGATGCTCGGCGAGGAATCAATACTTTGCTCATCGAAAAGATCAGCCGTGCTTCCGCCGACCAGCGGGCCGGCCGAGCTGGGCGGACTGCTCCGGGGTGCTGTGTTCGTCTCTGGACCCAGAAGGACCATGAGCAGCGGGCTGAATCCGAGTTGCCCGAGGTGAAACGTCTCGATCTTGCCGAGGTTGTTCTCTCGCTCAAAGCGGCCGGGGTGGAGGATCTGGGAAAGTTCCGCTGGCTGGAGCCGCCCCAGCCGGAGGCTCTGGCCCGTGCCCTCGGATTGCTGAGGGATCTGGGGGCGCTCGATGGGGAGGAGCGGATCACGACTTTGGGCCGGCAGATGCTAGCTTTTCCAGTTCATCCCCGCTACGCCCGGCTTCTGCTTGAGTCGGAAAAATTGGGGTGCGTCAAGGCAGCCTGCCTGCTCGCGGCCCTGACCCAAGGGCGGGGTTTGCTCCTGAAGAGTACCTCAAAGGAGATGGATCGACGCCGTGACGAAATGCTGCGCGACAGCGCGGAGTCCGATGTTCTCGTTCAATTGCGCGCCTTTTCCGTGGCCCGCAAATCAAACTTTGATTCCGCCCGTTGCCGGGCCCTCGGTATCCATATTTCATCGGCCCGGCAGGCCTCGCAATTAGCTGACAAATTCACCGATATTGCCCATAGCGAAGGCCTCAATGTCTCCGAGAGTTCTCCTCCGGAGCATGCCATGGAGAAGTGCATGCTGGCTGCCTTCCCCGATCATTTAGCTAAGCGCCTCGACCGGGGTACTCTGCGCTGTCATCTCGTCCATGGGCGCCGCGGCACCTTGGCCCGCGACAGTGTGGTGGTGAGCGATTTACTTGTAGCGGGGGAGATTATTGAGATCGGCGGCCGTGAGGGCGAAGTCCAAACTTTGCTTACTTTGGCTTCGCCGGTGCGTCAGCAGTGGCTCGAGGAAATGTTCCCCGGCGGATTCTCTGACAAAGTCTCAACTTTGTTTGACCCAGCCACTCGTGGGGTGGTGGCGCGGAGACTCATTGGCTTTCATGATCTCATCCTCCGATCCGGTTCTGGAGGTATTCCAGACGCTACCGAGGCGGCTCGGATTTTTGCCGACAAAGTAACTGAGGGAGTGCTTTCCCTCCCCCTGTGGAATCCAGCGGTGGAGCAATGGATCGCCCGCCTCAACTGCTTGGCCGGGTGGATGCCCGAACTGGAACTTCCCCACCTCAGGGAAGAAGAGAGGTCCTTCCTCCTCGAGCAATTGGCCCAAGGGGTGACCAATTACCGGGCCTTAAAAGATAAGGACCCCTGGCTGGTCTTGCGTGGCTGGCTTTCTCCTCCGCAACTGGTGGCTCTGGAAACTTATGCCCCGGAGAAGATAAAGCTGCCGAGTGGCCGGCAGGCCCGGGTGGTCTACGCCGAGGGACTGGCTCCTGTTTTAGCTGCCCGGGTGCAAGATCTTTACGGAGTGGAAGCTCCTCTCACTCTGGGGCAGGGCCGGGTTCGGGTGCGGGTGGAAGTGCTCGCGCCCAACCAGCGCCCTATCCAGATCAGTGACGACATGGGTAGCTTCTGGAAAAATACCTACCCGAAGATTCGCCCTGAGTACGCGCGGCGTTACCCCAAGCATGAGTGGCGCGAACCATGATCTCACAATGAGGTATCCTTTGCTTCTCTGGCTTGTCCTTGGCGGTCTTGGGGGTCCGCTGGCGGATTATGGGAGGGCGGCCGATTCCGAGGTCGGCGGTCTACCCCCTCTTGAGGAGTGGTGGAATGGTTCCTCAATTCTGCCCGAGACAGCCCTGCCGCAATCGCTGGAGGACAAGGGGGTCATTTTCCAAGGGGATTTTGTCTCCTCATTTTTTGGGAATCCTCTGGGGGGGAGGGAACAGAGTTTTGCCTATGTGCATATTCTCTACTTCCAGCTCAATCTTGACTTGGAGAAAGTCGCCGGATGGGAAGGAGGAACCCTCGTTTGGTCGTGGGCCGATGTTACGGGGAACAACCTTTCCCAAAGTATCGGCAATGTTTTCACCATTGTCGGTGACTACGGACCGACCACATTTTACTTCAACCTGCTCTACCTCCAGCAGGAAGTGGAACTTTTCCAAGGAATACTCATTTTTAAAGTCGGCCAACTCTCTGCCCTCAATGATTTTTTGACCGCCGATGTCTTTGACTATTACTCCAACGCCGCCCTCCAAGCTGACATCCTGCCGGGGATCAACATTGTCACCACTTTTCAACCCACCGCATCCTGGGGAGCCTTCCTCAAATACGCTGAGCCAGCATGGTACCTCCAGACTGGCCTCTACCAATTATCCGATCGCATCGGGCAAAACTATACCCACGGCTTGGACTACAGCATGGAGGAGAGCGATGGGGTGATGGCCCTCTTGGAAGCGGCTTGGACTCCCCGGCACGGGATTAGTGGGAACGATCGGTATGGTTATCCGGGGCATTACAGGCTGGGTAGTTACTTCTCCAGTTGGACCTATCCCGAGCTTGCTCGTGATGGAGTAGAGACTTCTGCTTTCGGTTTCTACGCTCTCGCTGATCAATTGGTCTGGCGTGAATCAGGCCGAGGTGATCAAGGGCTCACCCTTTGGGGGGCTTTTCTCTTTGCCCCTCAGCTGGAGATCGACTTGATGCCTTACTTTGTTTCCGGTGGC
>CAXMPH010000224.1:0-2734 GCA_964195055.1 uncultured Chthoniobacterales bacterium
GGTAGGGCGAGTCGGCCCCGATAAGCCCAAGGCGGTGGAAACGAGGCCGTCGATCCCATTGACTCCGCGGTTAGCAAAGTAGGTGCGCTCGTTCGGTTGGCGCGGTGCCGCCAGATCCCATTCGCGGATGGGAAGGCTATTGCCGAGAAGGATACGGGCTTGTTCGGGCAGGCGTTCGGCCAGCGAGCGGACCAAAGCTGCCTCGCTGCAGGGCTCAGCCGCAAGCGATTCTCTAAGACGGCTCGCCGCCTTCTCATCTCTTTTCCAAAGGGCTTGGCTTCCTCCTCGGAGGTGGCTCTGATCACCCGCGCACCCGGGGAAAAGTGAGAGAGGTACCACCGGAGTAGGGCCGGCCAGTCCGGGAAGGGGAACCCGCGAAATATGGAGGACGGGCACCTTATCATGGTCCAGAGTGCGCCAGAGCCTAGGGGTAGGAATGCCTCCAATCCGGATAATGCCGTCATAGGCTTCTCGACACTCGGGGGTGAGGAGGATTCTCTCCCCTGCCTTGAGGCTGAATTTCTGGAGGTTGGGGTCTTCGCGTAATTGTGAAATGGACTCCAAGTAAAGCGGCAGGTTTTGCGAGGCCAGCCATGGGGCTACCTTACCTGCTTCGGCCGAAGTTAGGGAGGAGACTAGGACCAAGGGACGGCGTACCTGAAAGAAAAAATCCTGACAGATCTTCTTCGCTTCTTTTTCTTTCATCCACACTTTCGCAGTGGGCCGTGCCGGGACGGGGCCAAAGGTCGCCGTTGCTGGAGGGGGCTTAACCAGTGGTTCGTCGAAGCAGATATTGAGATGAATCGGTGACTCTAGCGCGGGTAAAGTCCTTAGTTGTCCAGGAAGATCGATGTCGAAGACCGGTGCTTCTGCCGCAGTAAACAGGGGCAGCTGATTGATGGTCTGTGGTGCCCCAGTGCCGCGGAGGCGGCGTGGCCGGTCCGCCGTTACCGCGATGAGAGGGTGTCCGCTCTGGCTGGCCTCGAGCATGGCGGGAAGCAACTCAGCTGCCGCGGTGCCAGAGGTGGTCATGACCGCCACGGGGGCTCCCTCGCGGCGGATGCGCCCAAGCGCAAAAAATGCGGCGCTGCGCTCCTCGAAGAAAGAAATAACCTCAAAGTCTTCCTTGGCCGCTTCGCAAGCCAGAACGAGGGGGGCATTGCGGCCGCCGGGACAGATGCAGATTGTTTCTACCCCGGCGGCTCGGAGGGCCTGAAGTATTTCGGTCGCCAGTTGGCAGTTCTTTTCGGCTGGGCTCAAAATCCGAGGTTATCGCGCGTGGCGGCTAGTTTGAGGCGCAGCTCATCGATTTCCCGTTCTAGTTTACTTTCGGGGACGATGCCGCAACCGGCTCCGCAACGGGCGCCGGATTGGTCCCATTGAACTTGGCGAATAGCCACGAGACACCGCGAGGTGCCATCGGGAAGAACGAGTCCGAAAGGGGCAGCGAAGTCCCTCCGCGGAGCACTATCAATTTGGCGAATCCAATCTCGCCAGTTTTGGCGGGGAGCCGTCCCCACCGCTGGAGTGGGGTGAAGATGATGGACGAGGTCATCGAAGGAAATAGGAGAAAATGGTCTGAGCCGGAGATCAGTGCGAAGATGAGAAAGAATCCCAATCCGCCATAGGCGGGTGGCCCCTCGGGTCACCTGGCCGAGAGGGCTGAGTTGAGCTTCCACATCTTCGAGGACGAGGCGGTGTTCGGCTCTTTCTTTCGGATCATCCAATAGTTCGTCGGGGGCAGCACCAGCGCGGGCGGTGCCCGCCACCGCCATGCTGTGAATTTCTACCCCATCGTCCGCGAAGAGTAGTTCTGGTGAGGCGCCGAGAACACCGCCATCTTCATTCCAGTGCCCGTAGGGCATGAGGCCGGCCGGGAGGTTGGCTAAAGCGCGAAGCGCTCGCTCGCGCTCCGTGGGGGTTAGAGTTCCTCGGCTCTGCTCGAAGACGGCTGGGACGGCCTTGCTTAATTGGCCGAGCTTAAAGGCCGACTGCACTTGGTCGAAAGAATTTCCGAATCTGGCTGGGTCGAAATTTTGCCAGACCCGCGATACTTTTCTCGTGGCTAGTTGCTGGGCCAGGCCATCTGGGGATACTGCGGCCGCATGCGAGTAGACCAGCCAAGGCTTTGCTTCGGACAAGAAAAAGTCTGGTGCATAAAATGAAGGTTGTCCTCGCCGTGGTTTATCCGACCTCTCTGGGTCTCCCCAGGCAACGATCCAGCGGTCTTCTGACCAAGCAAAGAGAGCTCCTGCTTGGAGAAAACTGCCGACCTGTTCCTTACTCGGAGCAGAACGTCTCAACCACGCGGGCTGGAGCGCGCTATCGACCCGAATTGAATTGGTGGTCATCACTACAATTTACGCCCACCGAGGCGGAGGGGATTCCCTGCCTCTTCTAGCTGTGCAGCTGGCGCTCGGCTTCCAACCAATCGTTTTCGGCGCTGCCAGGTAAGCCCAAACTCTGTCGGCGTTCTCCAAGATAGTAAGCCCGCAGAGCAATTTCCGTGGTGGTAACCGACCGGACAATCCCAAGGATTTCGGACTGGTCGTCTGGGGTATAGCTAGAGACGCGGGCCGGGGCACGCCGGACTTTGGCCGGGGCAGCTTTCTTTTTAGGCTCAGATGATTTTGCCTTCTTGCTCGCGGGAGTGGAGGATTTTGAGGCAGTTTTTTTGACGGGTTTTAAGTTTTTCTTGGGCATGATGTTGGTGTTTTTGTTCTGACCAATTAAT
>CAXMPH010000225.1:0-330 GCA_964195055.1 uncultured Chthoniobacterales bacterium
CGTCATCGACGAGATCCGCGAACCGGCGGTCAAGTGTTTCGTCCTCGTTCCCAATGAAAACATTGGGGACATGATGCAACTCATCCTCGAGCGGCGGGGTACCGTCGATCACACGGAATCGCTCGACACCCGCCGGGTCATGTTGAGTGCGGAACTCCCCCTCAATGAAATCCTCGTGGACTTCAATGATCGGATCAAAAGCATGACCCGTGGATACGGTTCCATGGACTACGAGCAGGCAGGGTACCGCGCCGCCAACTTGGTCAAACTCGACATCTTGGTCAACGGCGAGCCGGTCGATGCCTTCTCCTCCATTGCCCACCGAGACAA
>CAXMPH010000225.1:340-2732 GCA_964195055.1 uncultured Chthoniobacterales bacterium
CGGCCAAGCTGAAAGAATTTATTCCTAAGCAACTCTTCCAAGTAGCCATTCAGGCGGCCATCGGGGGAAAGATTGTCGCCCGAGAGTCCGTCACCGCCATGCGCAAGAACGTTACGGCCAAGTGCTATGGCGGCGACATCACCCGCAAGCGCAAGCTTTTGGAAAAGCAAAAGGAAGGTAAGAAACGAATGAAGAGCATCGGGCGGGTCAATATCCCGCAGGATGCCTTCATCGAAGTTCTCAAATCCGGCTGAGGAACCTTTGGGGGCGGAAGCAGCCGCCCCCCCCCAGGCCCGCCGGCCGCTGGCCTTTAGTCAGTCCCCATCAGCTCGCGCAGAACGAAGGGAAGAATTCCTCCGTGGCGATAGTACTCCACCTCGATCGGAGTATCGATGCGCAATACCACGGGGACTTCTTCGGTACTTCCATCTCCTCGGGTAATCCGAAAGGTTAGCATTTGCCGCGGCTGCACCTCGTCCGAAAGCCCGAGGACGTCGTAGGTCTCCGATCCATTCAAGGCAAGAGACTGGGCGCTCGTTCCCTCCTCAAACTGGAGGGGCAGCACGCCCATTCCGACTAAGTTGGAGCGATGAATTCTTTCGTAACTCTGCGCCACCACCGCCTTGACCCCCAAGAGCATGGTGCCTTTGGCCGCCCAGTCCCGGCTTGAGCCTGTTCCGTACTCCTGTCCTGCCAATATAATCAGGGACCGGTTCTCCGCCTTGTAGCGCACCGCGGCATCGTAGATATCCATCTGTTCGCCCTCCGTCGATCCCGAGGCAAAGTGCTTGGTCACCCCTCCCTCAACCCCCGGCACCATGAGATTCTTGATCCGAACATTGGCAAAGGTGCCGCGCGTCATCACCTGATCATTGCCTCGGCGACTGCCGTAGCTGTTGAAGTCTTTCGCCTCGACGCCGTGTTCGACGAGATAGCGGCCGGCGGGTGAGTCGGCCTTGATCGCCCCCGCTGGGGAGACGTGGTCGGTCGTGACCGAATCGCCGAAGATACCCAGAGGTCGAGCGCCCGTGATATTGGCAATCGTCCCGGACTCCATGGAAAAGTTTTTGAAGAAGGGCGGGTGCTGAATGTAGGTGCTGCTCTTCTCCCATGGGTAGAGCTGCCCCACCGAGCCGGGTATCTCATTCCACTTAGGATTCTGTTCGGAAAAATCGCGGTAGAGTCTCTGGAAAATCTCCGGTTTTAAGGCCGCCTCCATCGCCTCTCGAATTTCCTGCAAAGTGGGCCAGAGATCTCTGAGATAGACATCTTCTCCCTCCTTATCCTGCCCGAGAGGCTCCTTGGTCAAATCGATATCTACCTTGCCAGCGAGAGCGAAGGCGACAACCAGTGGAGGCGACATCAAAAAGTTGGCCTTCACATTTTGGTGAACCCGGGCTTCGAAGTTACGGTTGCCCGAGAGTACCGAAGCCGCCACCAAATCGTGGGTGGTGATCGCCTCCTCCACCGCCTGGGGCAGCGGACCGGAGTTTCCGATGCAGGTGGTACAACCATAGCCGACGATCTGAAATCCTAGTTGATCGAGGTAGGGCTGTAGTCCGGTGGAGGCGAGGTAGTCCTGAACCACCCGCGACCCGGGGGCCAGTGAGGTCTTGATCGAGGGAGAAATGGTTAGCCCTTTTTCCACCGCTCTCTTAGCTAGAAGCCCCGCTCCCAACATGACACTGGGGTTGCTCGTGTTGGTGCAACTGGTGATGGCGGCAATGACCACGCTGCCGTGGTCGAGGGTGGCGGCACCGCCACCACTCCGGCCAGCGACTGGGTCGGCGGTCGGACGATCCTCCTCCATTTCCTCGACCTGCTTTTTTTCGTCGGCCGGAATTTCGAACCGGGGATGGACCACCTCAATTTTTGTCCCCCTACCCCGCTGGGTCGCTGGCTTATTGTAACCACCTTGGGCAACCGAGCGCTCCAATAGTCCGTCGAAGGACTTCTTCAGGTCGGGCAAATTGATTCTGTCTTGGGGACGTTTCGGGCCGGCCACTCCTGGCTGGACCGAGCTGAGGTCGAGATCGACATTTACGGTGTAGTCGATTTCACCTTGGCGCGGCATCCCGAACATTTCTTGGGCCTTAAAATAAGCCTCGAAGGCGGAGCATTGTTCCTCGGTGCGACCGGTGGCACGGAGGTAGTTGACCGCTTCATCATCCACGGGAAAATATCCCATCGTGGCCCCGTACTCAGGAGCCATGTTGGCGATGGTGTCACGATCGGGCAGGGGCAAGGAGCTCGCTCCCTCCCCATAAAACTCGACAAATTTGCCCACCACTTTGGTTTGGCGCAGCATTTCCGTGACATGAAGGGCCAGGTCCGTCGCGGTGACCCCTTCCCGAAGACTCCCGGTCAAATGGACTCCCACCACCTCTGGGGT
>CAXMPH010000226.1:0-303 GCA_964195055.1 uncultured Chthoniobacterales bacterium
AATAGCGTTTGTGGCAATGACGGGAGCATGAGCCTAACCGTTAGCTTTGCCACCGGAACCGACCTCGATACCGCCAATGTACTGGTACAAAACAGGGTTTCCGTGGCTGAGGCCAAATTGCCGGAGGAGGTCAAACGCCTTGGTATTCAGGTAAAAAAGAAGTCCACCGACGTAGCCGTTTACCTCAGCCTCTTCAGTCCAGACCAGAGCAAGAGCGACCTGTTTTTGAGCAACTACGCCACCCTGCGTCTCCGCGACGAGATTGCTCGGGTCTACGGGGTCGGAGATGTCAGTATTTTCGGT
>CAXMPH010000226.1:313-2725 GCA_964195055.1 uncultured Chthoniobacterales bacterium
GCGACGTCACGATCTTCGGCGGCGCCGACTACAGCATGCGCGTCTGGCTCGATCCCGAAGAGCTCGAGACGCGCGATCTCGTGGCTCAGGACGTGATCGACGCCATCAACGAGCAGAACGTGCAGGTGGCAGCCGGGCAGATCGGCGGTGAACCCGCCCCTCTTGGCCAAGCTTTTCAATACTCGGTCAACGTCCGAGGCAGGTTGGTCGACGCGGAAGAGTTTGGCGACATCATCATCCAGAGGGATTCCCTAAGTGGGGGACTGCTGCGCCTCAAGGATGTCGCGACCATCGAACTCGGCTCAAGCAGTTATGACTATATGTCCCGCTTCAACGGGCAGCCCTCCTCCACCATGGCAGTCTACCAGATTCCCGGGGCCAATCTGCTGGACGTGGTCGACGGCATTGCCAAGAAAATGGAGAATTTATCGGGGTCTTTCCCCCAAGGATTAGCCTACAAAATTACCTACGATGGATCTTTGGTTGTCCGCTCCTCGCTCAAGGAGGTAGTGCAGACACTCTTCATCACCCTCCTCCTCGTTGTTCTCACCGTTTACGCTTTCCTCCAGAACTTCCGGGCGACCCTCATCCCTGCCATAACCATTCCTGTCTCCCTCATCGGCACCTTTGCCGTGATGGCCCTCTTCGGGTACTCCATCAATATTCTTACCCTTTTTGGTTTGGTTCTGGTTATTGGGATTGTTGTCGATGACGCCATCGTCGTGGTGGAAAATTGTACGAGACACTTGCAGAGAGGACACTCTCCCAAGGAAGCCGCCATGATGGCGATGGACGAAGTAACCGGCCCGGTCATCGCCACCACCCTTGTCCTCCTCGCTGTCTTCGTTCCAACCCTGTTTCTTGGCGGCATCACCGGAAGAATGTTCCAGCAGTTCGCCGCGGTGATTTCTATTGCCACCGTCTTCAGTTCGATCAACGCCCTAACCCTAAGCCCCGCCCTTTGCGGGGTCTTTCTCCGGGCAAACGAGGCCAGCCGGCGGCAACCCTTCATTTTTCGACTCTTCAACGACACCCTCGAAAAAATCACGGGGCAATATGGCTCGGTTGTTAACTTGCTCCTTCGCCGAGCCTCCCTCGGCATCGCCCTCTTTCTTGGCCTATCTGCCCTCGCCGTGTTTGGACTGGGACAGCTTCCCACTGGGTTTGTTCCTCAGGAGGATGAGGGCTCCCTCATCGTTCCGGTACAACTCCCGGACGCCGCTTCTCTGCCACGCACCGCGCAAGTCATCAACAAAATCGGGCGCCAGATCGCCGATATCCCCGGAGTGGCCGACTTGATAGAAATTTCCGGCTACTCTCTCCTTGACGGTTCAAGCTCAAGCAACATGGGGTTCATCGTGGTTGTATTAGACAACTGGTCGGAGCGAGCCAGCGAAGAGCTCTCCCAAGACTCCATCGTTGATCAGATCAATGGAAAACTGGCCGGAGTGAATGAGGCGGTCGCCGTCGCCATCAAGCGTCCTTCCTTGCCGGGTGTCGGCGTTTCCGGTGGGTTCACTTTTATGCTCCAGGATCGAGGGGGAGCTGGTCTCGAGGCCCTGCAATCAACGGCCCAGTCAGTCATCGAAAACGCGGCAGCCCAGTCTGGCCTCGCCGGAGTCCGGACCACCTTCCGCAGCAATGTCCCCCAACTGCTGGTCGACGTCGATCGCGAGCAGGCCAAAACGATGGGGGTTCCTCTCAGCGCGGTTTTTGAGGCCCTTCAGACTTACCTCGGAGCCACCTACGTCAATGACTTCACTTACTTTGGCCGGACTTATCAGGTCAAAGTCCAGGCAGAGGCGGAGTCCCGCCTTGCCCCCTCGGACATCAATGAGCTTCGTGTCCGCAATAGCAACGGCGAGCTGGTTCCACTCGGAGCCATCGTTACCGTCCGAGAGACGACTGGCCCGCAATCGATCACTCGCCACAATTCCTACCCCGCGGTCAAAATTCTTGGCTCAGCCGCCCCTGGGTTCAGTTCGGGGGAAGCCCTCACCATCATGGAGGGCATGGCCGCCCAAACCCTTCCGAGCAACATGGGGTACGAATGGAGTGACTTATCCTATGAGGAGAAACTAACGAGCGGTGGAGGGATGGCCGCTATCTTTGCCTTTGCCATTCTCATGGTTTACCTCATTTTGGCGGCTCAGTACGAAAGCTGGACTATTCCTCTTTCGGTTTGTCTGGGAGTGCCCACAGCCCTTCTTGGTGCGGTGGGGGCCGCCATGGCTCGGGGACTGGATAACAATGTCTACACCCAGATCGGCATTGTTCTCCTCATCGGGCTCTCGACAAAATCCGCCATCCTTATTGTCGAATTTGCCAAAACTCTACACGACGAAGGAAAATCTGCCGCCACTGCGGCGGTAGACGCGGCCCGCCTCCGCCTCCGAGCCGTCATCATGACCG
>CAXMPH010000227.1:0-2721 GCA_964195055.1 uncultured Chthoniobacterales bacterium
CTGGGAAAAAGAGGAGAGGGATCCAGAGACTAAAACGCCAAGGGTGAGAAGTAAGTTTTTCAAGATAGTTTTGCAGTTGAAGTTAGGGAGATGAAGAAAGCTTGGTGAGCGGCGGATAGACCAGCGCTGGCGACTGGCCCTCCAGCACGGCGATGGCATGACTCAGAATAGCCACAGAGTAGTTTTCTCCGGTGGCTTTGATACCACGGCCTTGGCCCAATTTTCCCAGGGCAGATTTCATCATCGGCAGGGCAGGCCGAGCCGACTCGCCAAGGCGGGCCAACACATTACCGGCTTGGAGATTGAAGGCGAGGTTGTCGGTCTGCTCAATCCAGCGCTGCAAGACAGGGATGGCGACCTCGGGTTGCCCTAGTCTTGCCATTGCCTCAGCTGCGGCGATTTGCACCGCCCCCGAGGCATCGTCCAGACATGCCAGCAAGTCATCTTCAGCTGGGGCGGCCTCCTTCCCTAGCATGGTGCAGCCTTGGGCCCCCCACCACCTCATCGGCTCGGATGCATCACCCAGCGCCTCGATCAGCCTTGGCAGATTTTGGGGGTCGCGCTGGGAGGCCAGATTGGCCGCCGCAAAAACTCGCGATAGTGGGTAGGCCTCCGCATCCCTTGAGTTGTCATAACCTTCGAGAGCCGATCCTTCGGGGAGGAACCCATTATCAACAATTTCTAAAGTATGTTCCCGCAGAGCCTCCCGCATCCGCTCCATAGTCGACTGATGCTGAGGATCCTCCGCCAGGTTGATTACATTATCTGGATCAGCCTCCATGTCGTAAAGTTCCTCTGTCGGCTTCTCCCCCCAGAACTGGGCGGTCGCCGAGGTCAGCTTGCCCTCTCTTGCCAGGCGTGCCCACGACTGGTAACCGCGGGCTTTAAACATGTAGCTCAGCGGCTGAACGTAGGGAAGGTCGGGGCGATAGTTATGAATGTAGAGCCACCGAGAATCCATGACGGAGCGCATCATGTCGTAGCGCTCATCCATCCGATCGCGGGTGCAATAGACAAACTCATTGCTCCGCGCCTCCGGTCCGGCGAAAGCCCGCCCCTGCATGTAGGCCGGAATCTCCAGACCGGCGAGGGAAAGTACCGTGGGAGCAAAGTCGACAAAGCTAATTGGCTCCTCTATCCGGGAGCCTGGGGGAGCAGGAGCGAGGTGGCGCCACTTGGGAGGGAAATAGACGATAAGGGGGACGCGGGTTCCGCTGGCCTGGAGAAAGCGTTTACTGCGGGGCAGCACCCCACCATTGTCACCGAAATAGAAGATGATGGTGTCCTCAGCTAGGCCGGCCTGCTCGAGCTCTTCCAGCTTCGCGGCTATCTCCTGATCCAAAAGGGCAAGCTGATCGTAATACCGAGACCAGTCGGCGCGGATTTCAGGTGTATCCGGCTGGTAGGGCGGTACCCTGACCGTGGCGGGGTCGGTCGAAGAAAAATCCATCGGCGGGTCTTCCACCGGAAAAAGGCGGCTCTCGTGTGAGACAAAGAAATTAAAGACTCGGAAGAACGGCTGCCGCGTCATCGAGCTTTCCAGCGAGCTCGGCTCATCCCCCAGCTCATCCCAAATCTCGGTGGGATGGAGCCGAGCGTTGTAGTCCGTCTTGGAATGATTGGAGGTAAAATAGCCGGCTTGACGCAGCAGGGCTGGGAAACCCACGACCTCCCGCGGAATTTTTCCCTCCGCCCGCATGTGATTGGCTGGCCCAGACGAAGCAGCGAAAGTTCCAGTAATGAGAGTGAAGCGCGAGGGAGCGCAAACGGGTTGAGCATAGCAATGTTGGTAGAGCACCCCTTCGCTGGCCAGTTTGTCCAAGGCAGGGGTTCTCGCCACCGGATCGCCGTAGCACCCCAGCAGGGTGGTATTGTCCTCGCTAACCAACCACAAAATATTCGGACGCTCGACTGCGAGAGCCACCACCGTTGGGGTGGGTAAGGTAAAGCTAAGAACCGCCAATAGCAGAGCTTTGGTCGTGGGGGAGAAAGAAAGCATCAAAATAATCTTGCGTGGATCAGAAAATTTTCAACCGAGCAGTAAGATTTAGTCCCAAGCAATCGGCAATCACATCTGGTGAATAGGGCCCTTCATCAAGGATTCTTGTGGGCAAGGATGGAGTGAGCCTTTGGCTTTGTCTCCCGCGCCGCCGCTGCGGGGTTCGGCTTCGATTGCTTTACCTTTTTTTTGTGGTAGCGGCGGGGCTGGTGATTGAGAGCCTCCATTTCTGTTTGATGACCCCGGTCACCTTGCTGTTTCATCCATCCGGCAAGTTCAGTTTGCAGTCGGACCACGGTCTGGGCGTTCCCTGGTTGCTCTGCAACGTTAACCAGTGCCCATGGATCGGATTCAAGATGGTAAAGCTCAATCTCTGGACGCCGCCCGTAACGCTCGGCCTGCCGCGCCGCAAATTCGTTGCCCCGCTCAGCCTCCTTACGCCATGACCGGATCAACCACCCATCGGAAATGACATTGGTGAACTCGTTTTCTGGTTCAAGATTCAAAAGGAGTTTCCAACGCCCGTCGGAGACGGCACGGGTACCGTAAGCCTCGGAACCATTAATGATGCCGCGGGTGGTGTGCTGGGCGAAAATAAAGTCACGGTGCCGCTCCGTCTTACTTAGAAGAACATCGAGAATACTGTGCCCGTCAAAGCCATGATGACCCACCGAATCGGGAATTCCCGTATTGGCCTGGGTGGGATCACCGCCGGCAGCGGC
>CAXMPH010000228.1:0-2445 GCA_964195055.1 uncultured Chthoniobacterales bacterium
ATGCCCCAATCACTGAGGTGAAACTTTACTACCGCCCCAATTTTCAAGCGGAGACCGAAGTTGGCATGAGGGATGACGGGACCGGCCCCGACGCCCAATCAGGCGATGGCATTTGGACCGCGAGCATCCCCGCCACCGCGATTGCCCCCTCGGAAATGACCCGCTGGCGCTATGTTGCCCGCGACAATCTCGGGGTGGAAGCGCAAGAGCCACCCTTTCGCGATCCCTTGGATTCTCCTCAGTATTTCGGCACGGTTGGCTTCGACCCAAACTTACAAACCAACCTCACTGTCCTGCACTGGTTCACTTCAGATCCCGAGGGGGCCAAGACAAGGGAAGGTTCTCGTGGCTCCGTCTCCTATCTGGGGGAATTTTACGATAATGTCCAAGCCGACCTCCACGGCCAAAGCACCGCGTTCTTCCCCAAAAAAAGCTACGACTTCGACTTTAATAAATCTCACCGATTTCGTTGGAGCGACCTGGCTCCTCGGGTCAAAGATATCGACCTCTTAACCAATTGGGCTGATAAGTCCAAGGTACGCCACTCCCTCGCTTGGCGGATCATGCGCGAAGCCGGAGTCCACGCCCACTTTGCCTTCACCGTACGGGTTCATCAGAACGGAAGTTTTTTCAGCACCGCCGATTTTGTTGAAGATGCCGACGAGATCTACCTCGAGCGAGCGGGACTCAACCCGGAGGGAGCCCTTTACAAGGTGGATAACAACGGCTTGAACAAAGACAATGGGGACACTGGAGACAGCGGAGTAAGTAAGAAAAACCGCAAGGACGATGACAACGCCGACCTTCAGGCCCTGATCGATGGCCTCGATCTCGAGGGTGAGGCCCTGTGGAACTACATTTACGACAACGTTGATATCCCCAAGACGATCAACATGTTGGCCGCCAATTCGGTCATCCGAAACACCGACCTCATCTTCAAAAATTGGTATCTTTGCCGTGATACTGGGCGGACCGACGAATGGTTCCTACTGCCTTGGGATCTTGACCTCTCGGGAGGAAGGGCCTGGAACCCACAGGACAACTATTTCGACAACAGCCTCTATCCCGAATACTTCCTCGAGACGGGCACCTTTTTCATTCGTCTCGTCTCCCAGCTCTACAACAAGCCAGAGACGCGCTCGATGATCTTTCGCAGGATGCGGACCCTGAGCGATCAGTTCCTCCAGCCAGCGGAGACTCCTCTGGCTGAGCGCTGGTACGAGAACCGAATCAACGAACTCTCTCGCCTGATCGATCCGCCGAACATCAATCCATCCGATGCCCAGCAAGACTTTGAAAAATGGGGATCTTGGCTCAATGGCCAGAACGGCGCCCAAGTTCCCTACAACTTCCCAAGTACCGATGTTGAGTCGATGGAAGAAGGTCTCAACCGCTGGAGGAATGAATATCTGCCAGCCCGACGAAATATCATCTACAACCAGCAAACCTCTGGTAATGGAGGCGAAATCCCCCTGCCTCAAACTGGAGAAAATCAATGGCAAAGAACCACCCTGATTGCTTCTGGAGCGGACGCCGAGATTTTGGTCCCTTCGGACGGCAGCCTCGGTGCCAGCTGGCAGGGAACTCCCACCGACGAACCCTTCGATACCTCAGCTTGGACAACGGGTCCGACCGGGGTCGGCTACGAACGAAGCGGTGGCTATGAAACCCTCATCGGCACCAACGTGAACACCGCCATGCAAAATAGTAGCTCGGTCTACCTCCGAATTCCCTTTCGGGTGGGGGGCGCCGCCGACTACCAACAAATGGAATTACGAATCAAAAGAGACGATGGCTTTGCCGCCTACCTCAATGGAACACTGGTGGCTTCAGCCAATGCTCCGATCGAACTTTCTTGGAACTCAAGCGCCACCAATTACGACCACGAGGCCTCGGTGAGCGCCTTTGAGGTCTTCGATATTAGCCAACACCTTTCCCTTTTGCAGGAGGGAGACAACATCCTCGCCATTCAAGGCCTCAACCATTCCATCGATAGCTCTGACCTTCTCATCCTGCCTGAGCTCTCGGTGTCACGCCCCAGCGAGAATTCTTCAAATGAGCCAACTATCAGCTTCGGAGAGGTCGAGTTCAGCCCTACCTCGGGGAATCAAGCCGAGGAGTACATCGTCCTGAGCAACCAGAACAGTATCGCGGTCGACATCTCCGAATGGACCCTCGAAGGCGCTATCGCATTCACCTTCCAGCCTGGCACCGTTATCCCTGCCGACACCGTTCTCTACCTTAGTCCCGATGTTAACGCCTTCCGCGCCCGCAGCACCACCCCGAGCGGGGGGCAAGGGCTCTTTCTCCAGGGTGCTTACGAGGGGAGACTTTCCAGTTTCGGAGGCACTCTCATCCTCAAAGACGCCGACGGCCTCTTCAACAATGCCACCACCTACCAAGGCAACCCCAGCGATAACCAACGCTATCTCAAGATCAGTGAGA
>CAXMPH010000228.1:2455-2702 GCA_964195055.1 uncultured Chthoniobacterales bacterium
CAACCCCGACACCGATGCCCTAGCGGAGTACATCGAACTGGTCAATACCAGCGAAGACCTCACTCTCGATCTCTCGACTCTCGTCTTCACCGCGGGGATCGACTTTGATTTTGCTGCGAGTCCCATTACCAGTCTGGCTCCTGGGGGAAGGGTTCTCATCGTCCAAGACATCGAGGGCTTCCGTACCACCTACGGTGAGAGCGCCCTCGTAGCTGGACAATTCCTATCCGAGAGCAAGTTGAGCAAC
>CAXMPH010000229.1:0-2681 GCA_964195055.1 uncultured Chthoniobacterales bacterium
AATCGGCGGAAAGCTCTCCCTCAAGGTGGGTGTCGCCAAAAGAAGAAGGGAGATGTAGCTCAGACATTTGGAATTCTTCGAGACGGAATTTCCAGGCAAAGGGTGAACCGCCATTGCGGGTGGCAATCGATCCATGGCCACTTAGCTGTCCTCCGGCCACCTCGCCGCTGATATCTGGGAGAGTGAGAAGCCCGTCGACTAGTTCAAAGTTGCCCTTCAGATGACGAACAACCAGCAGACCCGCCAAGATGGCTTCGGGGACTTCGGCCCAGCCGGTGGCGTTTCCCCAATGGTCGAGGCGGGCCAAGGCAGTGATTCCGTCGGCATCGAGCAGGGGCCAACCATCGCGATTTTCAAATATGATTTGGGAACTCGTGACCTCCATTTCTTCAACCCGAACGCTCATGAGAGGCTTCCCTGCTGGCTGGGGGGGCAATTCAGCGATGGACGTGGGTTTTTCGGCGAAGGGTTCGGCTTTTATTTCTGGACGAGCGAGCAGAGTGGTCCCGGCCGGTGTCGGGATAGCCTCCTCGGGATGCTTGGGCACCCTCCACTTGCCCCCAGAATTTTGCCGCCAGGTGAGAAGAGCATCCTTAAGGGAGAGTCGGCTAACAATTAACTCCCCCTTGAGCAGGGGGAAAAGACGGAAAAATATACGAAACTCCGAGGCTTCAAGAAAATTGATGCCAGCGTTTTCAACATCGGGCATGACCAATCCGCGGAGGCAGATTCCGTCCCAGGGAGTGTAGACGACACTGCGGACATTGAGGGGAAGGCCGATCGCCTCGATGGCACCCCGACGAAGCTGCTCCTGCATCGAACCCGATTGCAGGTGAAGATTGAAAGCGAGAATCGCCCCGATGATGAGGACGAGAAACAGAGCAAGAGCAATCCAAAATGGACGGAGGCAGCGAGGCATGAAGCAGTCATCTTAGCGCACCACCGGCTGAATCAAAGCGGGAAGCACGCGTTGCCTGGGTGGGGGCAGGCTGTTAGATGTGTGGCGTGGATCAATGGCAGAAAAAAGTGGGAGCGGCGCCTATTACCGCATCTCTAATCGCGGCAGTTGTCGTGATTTATTTGCTGCAGTTGCTTCTGGCCGCGCTTGGGCGCCCTCTCGATATCTCGGATTGGTCTCTTTCTCGTAACGGTTTGTTGCAAGGGAGTTGGTGGTCCCTCTTCACCCATCTCTTCCTCCATGGCAGTTTCTTGCATTTATTCGCCAACGTTCTGGCGCTGTGGTTTGTTGGCCCAGAAGTAGAAATGCTGCTGGGGCGGGCTAAGTTCCTCTTGCTCTATTTTGCCTCTGGTTTGGCGGGCGGCTTGCTCCAAATCGCCTTTGCCCCACCCATGTCCGAGTTGATCGGTTCCTCTGGCGCGGTTTGTGGGGTTCTCCTCTCTTTCACCACGGCTTACCCGAATCTGCCACTACGGGCTTTACTGTTTTTTATCCTGCCGGTTCGGATGAAAGCAAAGACTCTCGGCCGCGGACTCATCGTCTTCTCTCTCCTTTGTGCTCTCCTCAAAATTTTGCCGCAAATTGGGCATTTGGCCCACTTGGGGGGAGCCCTAACTGGGGCGGCCCTCACCTGGGGCTGGCTTCGCCAGACAAAGCAGACCTATCTCATGGCGAGGGATGGTCAGCCAAAGACTTCCACCGATGCCTTGCTTGAGCGCGTGCTCAAAGAGGGGATGGATGGGCTCAGTCCATCGGAGCGCCAGCAGTTGGAAAATTTGACGAAGAAGGACGGCAGAAGGCGGCGCTGGTAAGAGTTTCTCAGAGGTAGTTTGCCTGCCCCCTCAAGCTGCTTGGGGAGGATGTAGGGGGAAATCTGGAGGAACCGGGGCCTGAAAGGTCTGACGCTCGCCGGTCACCGGATGAGTGATGGATAACTGCCAAGCATGCAGTAGTTGGCGCGGATAATCCGCCCCGCCCCCGTAGACACGGTCTCCCGCGATAGGATGGCCCAAATCCTTGAGGTGCACTCGTATTTGGTGGGTTCGACCCGTTTTGGGACGACATTCCAAGAGAGAGAGCCTTGCCTCGGTAACCAGCACCCGCCATTGGGTCTCAGCCTCGCGGGCCTCCGGACGGAGAGACACCGCCATCCGTTGACGATGCACCGGATGTCGGGCGATGGCTCCGGTGAGCGATCCGGCCGTCGTGCGAGGTTTTCCGCGAACAACCGCAAGGTAAGTTTTTTCGGTGGTTCGATCGGCGAACTGCCGTGCAAGGTGAGTGTGGGCGGCATCAGTTTTTGCCACCAAGATGCAGCCGCTGGTGTCCTTGTCGAGGCGATGGACGATACCGGGGCGCATGGGGTGGCCGCCGGTGGAGACTCCCTTGCAGTAGTGCAGAATGGCATTAACCATGGTGCCTTTCCAGTGCCCCACCGCGGGGTGAACCACCAATCCGGGGGGTTTGTTCAGGCAGAGGAGGGCGTCGTCCTCATAAAGAATTTCTAGTGGGATGTTTTCGGGGGTGCCGGACTCGGGAACCGCCGCTGGGGGAGGAGCTTGGGCGGTAATGTGATCACCCAGGCGCACCCCCTCGGAGGCTTTGGCGGGTGTTCCGTTAATCGTGACCAAGCCGGCTGCTACCGACTTCTGCCAGCGGGCTCGACTTAGCTCGGGCCACTGCAGAGCAAGCCAGCGATCGAGGCGGTTGGCCGGGGAGTCGG
>CAXMPH010000230.1:0-2667 GCA_964195055.1 uncultured Chthoniobacterales bacterium
ACGGTCCCCCAGTTTCAGCTCCAGGTTCTGCCCCACGCATTGCTTTCCGCCTATCCCCACCAGCCAGTCGTGACCTGTTGGTGCATTTTGTTTTTGACGAGTCGGAGGGTAATGGCCTCCGCGTCGAATGGTTGCGGGACGGGCAGAGTGTGCCGGAGATCGTGGCGGAAAATCTCGGGGAGGGACTGGGGGTACCCAATCAGCGGGCCTTGCTGATCAGCGCTTCCCGTCTCGGGGGTAATGGCACCCTTCTTTTGCAGGGTGGGGCCAGGCTCAACCTTAACCGGGTCAAATTTGAATGGGTGGCCGAGCGGACCATGCTCGCTAGCTCCGCGCGCTACGTCCCAGTGGTGGTAACCGCTTCCCGCCTCACTCTAGTTGAGATGGATGTGGATGGTGGTTCTCGACCCGTGCCGCAGGATGAGTGGCGGGATCGGGTCGTCCGGGCCGCCCTGACAGAGCGTGTGGAATTGCTCACCCCATCCTTAGAGTTGATTACCACTTTAGAGCAGACTCCTATCCAAGCACGATTGGAAGCTTCTCTAGCAGGGGTTTATCTTGACCAAGAGATTTGGTTGATAGTTAACAATCAGGAGGTGGGTCCGCTCGCTATCGAAGTTCCTACCTTGGAGGATCCGGGGCACTTGAGCCTTCTCGGTCGCGAAATGATCTTTGCCGGTTGGCGCCATGCCTCCGCCCATATCCCGGCAGAATTACTGCTACCTGGCGACAATTCCATTCTCCTCGAATTGCGCTCGCCTCTGAGTGAGGATTATAAAAACCGCACCTTTGTCCGCGAGGCCATCCTCGAACTGTCTTACCCTCCGCCAATCCACGAGCCTGATTTTTCCCTTCCCCTCAGTGACCTGATGATCGATGACCCTCAAGGTACCGAGGAGCTCCCTCTGCCGGCGATTTCTGATCCGCCGAACCCAGCGGGGTTG
Organism: uncultured Chthoniobacterales bacterium; assembly: GCA_964195055.1. Lineage (GTDB taxonomy): Bacteria > Verrucomicrobiota > Verrucomicrobiia > Chthoniobacterales > JACTMZ01 > JACTMZ01. The sequence goes on from CAXMPH010000230.1 coordinate 945, forward strand.
CTTGAGGATTTCTGGAGTGGCCACGGCTCGCTCTAGGGATTTTTGACATCGGGCCTTGTCCCGCGCATCTTGTCTATTAATGAAAAATTCCTTCGATCACCCTAGGACGAGGTTTGCCTCCGCCGCCTACACCCTTTTCGAAATCATGCTCGTTTTGGGCATCATCGCCGTATTAGTGGGTTCGGCAATCTACCTCTTGGTCGGCAATATTGACGTGGCAAGGCAGAGCCGGGTCGATGCCGATTTCCTCGCGATCGGTACCCAATTACGCACCTACGAAATGCAGAATATGCGGATGCCGACGACGACGCAGGGCCTAGAAGCACTGGTCAAACGTCCGACAAGTGAGCCGCAGCCGCGCCGCTGGCTTCAGCTGATGGAGCGGGTGCCTCTGGATCCATGGGGCGAGCCCTACCTTTACCGCAACCCGGGTAAGGTCAATCCTCGCGGGTTCGATCTCATCTCCAAGGGCCCCGACCGGCAGGAGGGCGGCGGGGACGATATGACCAACCAGAAGTCAGCGAACTAATTCGGGGCAACCTCCGGTTGATGACAACCATGCCGCGAAATTTCATGGCAAGAAGGCGGCGCTTCACCGCGGGCTACACCCTGCTTGAGATCGCCCTCGTGGTGTCGATTATCGTTCTGCTTATCGGCACGGCAATCCCCATGACCTCTGGGTTCATGAGGGAGCAACGCCTGCGTGGGGTGGTGCGCGAGTTGCTTGTTTACGCTAAGACAGCGCGGACTGATGCCATAACCACCGGACGGACTTCCGAGGTGATTTTTGAAAAGGACGGATTTGCCTTGCGGCGCACCGGAGCGGAGGAGCCCTCTGAAACCTTCATGCTCCCGGAGGGAATGAACTACCTGCTCGAACCTTTCGGTTCCGATAAGGTGCTGCGGCCAGATGGTCAGCGCTGGATTTTCCGGGCAACCGGACTGTCTCAACCGCTCACTGTCCGGATCGAGGCGGGCGAAGCTTACCTTCAGGTTACTTTTGACCCCCTCACGGCGGGGATTTCCGACGAGAGTTTTTATATCCCGTGAAACGCTCCGGATTCACCCTTCTTGAGGTTCTGGTCGCTTTGGGAATGTTTGTTCTCGCGGTAGGCGGTCTGGCGGTGGCCCTCGATCGTTCTTTTGCCGCGAGTAATCTGCTGAGGCGTGACGACGAGATCCGTCAGCAACTAGAGTCGCATCTCGACGAGGTTATGATTCTTCCTCTCGACGTCTTGGAGGCGGGGAAGGTGACCGAGGTGGACGCTCTTGGGGTGAAATACTATATGGAGGCCGAAGCAGTTGAGGACCTGCGCAATCAGGACGATGAACCGCTAGACGGTCTCTGGCGGGTGATGGTGCGTGCTGAATGGGAAGAGGCCGGAGAAAAGCAGACGTGGACGGAAAAATTTCTGCGCTATCAGCCATGAGAAAAATTGCCCGTTGCCGTACCGTTTCCGGCTTCACTCTTTTCGAAATGATCGTGGTCATCACCATCTTCATTCTTATGGCCGGCGGCATTTATGCGACGATGACCGCAGCGATGCAGGCCTCCGCGGTCTTAGCAGAAGAAAATTTACGGACGCAGCGGCTCGATGCCTTTGTCAGCTTGCTCCGTCGTACCCTGCATAATCTTCCAGCCACCGCAAAAATTTCCGGAGGAGTGGGTGATGAAGGGGGTGATGCCAGCCCGATGATTGTCCTGAGGGATGCCCCGGGTGTT
>CAXMPH010000231.1:0-2647 GCA_964195055.1 uncultured Chthoniobacterales bacterium
CGGCAGAAGGCATATCCACGAAACTGCATCAGCAGGTCCCACACCTCGGCAATCTCTCCTTCTCTCCGACCCTTGATCCGAGCTGCAGCGGCAAACTCCTCCCGCCACGCCTCCACCTTGGCCATCCGGTTCTTGACCAACAGTCGCCGAACCTGATCTGCCCGACCGGCGTCCCATCCGGCAAATACCTCGCAAATTTGTAAGACGTGCTCCTCGTAAGCGACCACCCCATAGGTGGATCGCAAGACGGGCTCCAGACTGGGATGGGTGTACTGCACTGGCTCGATACCGCGGGCGCGGCGGGCAAACTGTTCCTTGCGCAAACCATTGGCCGCACCTGGTCGGATGACTGAGACGATGGCAATGAGTTGGTCGATGGCCCGTACCCGGCAGGTCCGGGCTAGCGAGGTCATCGCCGGACTCTCGATATGATGAACCCCTCGGGCCTCACCATCGGCGATCATCTGCCAGACGTGGGGATCATCCCAGGTTCCGGGGGTGGGCGGTTCGATCCCCCGATTGCTCAAGGCCTCTCGGGTATCGCGCAGGACCGACAGCCCTCCCTGGGCCAAGATATCGAGTTTGACCAAACCCATCGCCTCGACCGCATCCATATCGAACTGGGTCGTCCTCCTTCCGCCGGTACTGGTAAAAACAGGCGTTAGTTCGGCCACGGGTTGACGAGAAATCACCACCCCGCAGGGATGCATCTTGGGGTGACGGGGAAAACCATCCATCCGCGCCGCCAGCCGCAAAGCCGCCCGGTAGGGATTTTCTTCCCAATCTCCCCCCTGCGTCTCCCCCCCAGCCCGGGCCGCAGCATCGATCTCCCGGGCCGAAGTGTGCGGCAGTTTTTTGGTCATCCTCCGGATCTGAAATTCAGCCACGCCGAGGGCCTTAGCGATATCGGCGAAAGCCGATCGTCCCTGATAGGTGCTTACTCCCCCCACTACTGCGGCATGGTCCGGACCATATTTTTCAAAGATCAAATCGACTACCTCATCCCGGCGGTCATGGGGAAAATCGAGATCAATATCCGGCAGCTTCTGTAATTTCATCCGCTCCGGGTTCAAAAATCGGCGGAAATACAGCTCGAAGCGCACCGGACAAACCGTACTGATTCCCAAGCAGTAGCAGACCAGAGAATCAGCGGCACTGCCCCGGGTGATCCAGTCAATCCCCCGCTCCCGGCACCCCTGCAGCAAATCCCAGACCACCAGAAAATATTCCTCATACCCCACCTCCGCGATGATCCGCAGCTCCTCCTCCACTTGCCGCCGCACCCCTGCCGAGGGTATCGCCCCATAGCGGTGGCGCATCCCCTCCTCGGCAAGATGGCGGAGCTGTTCCCTCGGCGGGGTACCGTCTGGGGCGACGAAGCGAGGAAATTTCAGGCCACCAAGGGGCAAGGTGAACTGACACCGATCGCTGATCTGCTCCGCCTCCTTCGCCATCTCCGAGGAAACAATTTTCCCCCACTCCCCCACCTCCGGCCAATGAAATTCACCCCGTCGCTTTCTCGGATGAGCCTGCCCAGCGAGCGAGAGGGTGCGGATGCTCTGCACCACCTCATAAAATTTGGCATCCTTAGCCGACCCATAGCGAATTTCCGGGAACACCGAAATGGGACGGAGAATCAATCCCTCCAACGCCTCTTGATTTGTTCCGCTCAGAAGAGCACAGAGATTACGGTACCCCGTGGCATTCTCGACAAAGGCTAGGTAACTAATTCCTCCCACCTTGACCTCTGCCGCCACGATAGCTTGGATTCCCGCCTCCCGAGCGGCAGCGCAGAAATCTACGGCCCCGTGCAGATTAGGATCGGTCATCGCCACCGCCCGAGCTCCTCCCTCGACGGCACGACGCACGATCTCCTCCGGCCGAAGCAGCGAATCCAAAAAGCTAAAGCAGCTCTTACTATTGAGCACCAAAGGACTGGCCGGGGATATTGTTGGGAGAGGGAGGTGGCGCACCGCCACCCTTTTGCGTGAGACCCGAGGGCCGGCCCGGCCCGGGCGACCCTTGGCCTCGAGGGCATGTCCGCGGCACAAGGCACCGGGGCCGTACTTTGCTTGGGCCTCATCCATCACCCGGGCTAAATCCCGGCGGACGCCTCGGTCGTATCCTGTCCCGGGCAGATTCAAAACCCCCTGCTGCCACCCTCCTTCATAGATTCGCGATAGCTTGAGCCCGACCAAGCGGAGGCTGACCCGTCGTTCCCAGGCCCGCCGGACCAAACGGTCAATCACTCCATAGATATCCGTCTCTAAATCGCTCGGCTCGGTCAGGCTCTCGCTGCGGCGGCTTTGTTCCATGTCATTGTAGCGCAGCCTCACCTCGACTCCGCGGACGATTTTTTGGTCAGCCCGCACCTTACTCATCAGGGTATCGGCCATCCCACGTAAGATCTTCCGGACAAATTCCTCATCGGTCGTATCCTCCTCAAAAGTCTCCTGCTTGCCGTAAGACTGAGCCTCCTTTAGCTCCGGTTCGACCGGACGGTCGTCTCTCCCCTGAGCAAATGTCCACAGCTGCGCCGCCCTTGACCCCGCCATCAACTCGAGGCTCTCCGGCCGCGCCGCCGCCACTTCCTGGATAAGGTGGAGACCAGCCGCTTGCAATACCCCCGCCAGCTTGGGCCCCACCC
>CAXMPH010000232.1:0-2646 GCA_964195055.1 uncultured Chthoniobacterales bacterium
CACGGCAAAATAACCTTTCAGCTAAAGACCAAAAAGCGCCGTCGGGAAATAACTCCCGGCGGCGCTTTGGTCGTTTTAATTTTGACAGCCGAGCCTACTTGATAAAAAGCATCTCTTGATAGGTCGGCAGAGGCCAGACCTGGTCTGGGAGTAGACTTTCCAATTCATCCACGGTGCTGCGAATCTTATTCATGGCCGGCAGGACCTTGAAGGTCCAATCAGCTACCTCATGGGCATCTTGGTGGACCGAAGCAAGCGCAGTCATGTCGATCTCAAGTTGCGACACCAAACCAGCTACCCTCTCCAAGGTCGCAGTGCTAACCGATATGCCAGCAGCTTTCATCTTGGCCACTCCCTCGGCAAGGTTGGCCGCGTAAGCAGATGCAATGGGAAATACCATTGTTTGAGCTAGCTCCAGGATCAAGGCAGCCTCCACGTTGATATGCTTCTCATATTGCTCGCAGAGAATGACAAAGCGACTCGTCAGTTCTGTCTCCGAGAGAATGCCGTACTTCTCAAAAACCTCCACGACTTCCGGGCTAATCATCGCCGGAAGCGCGTCTGCCGATGTCTTGAGGTTGGGTAGGCCACGCTCGGCAGCTTCGGCATGCCACTCCTCGGAGTAACCATCACCATTGAAAATGACGCGGCCATGCTTATCCATGACCTCCTTGAGAGCCCCCTGAATCGCCTTATTGAGGTCTGTGGCACCTTCGAGTTTGCCCGCCATCCAGTCGAGAGAATCGGCCAAAATGGTGTTCATCGCGGTGAGAGGACCGGAGATGGATGTATTGGAGCCCACCGCACGGAACTCGAACCGATTGCCAGTGAAAGCAAAGGGGGACGTGCGGTTGCGGTCTCCTGCGTCCTTGGGTAAGGACGGTAGGGTATCGACCCCAATCTGTAGGGTTCCACTCTGCTTGGAGGTGGTGGCACCGCCTGCCTTGATCTGCTCAAATACGTCTGCCAGTTGATCTCCGAGGAAAATCGAGATGATCGCCGGTGGTGCCTCGTTGGCACCGAGTCGGTGGTCATTGCCTGCGGAGGCGATGGTTGCCCTTAGAAGCGGAGCGAATTTGTCGACAGCCCGGATGACCGCACCCGCAAAGACAAGAAACTGGGCGTTTTCGTGAGGCGTGTCACCAGGATCGAGCAGGTTCCCTTGGGTGGCGTTGCCCAGCGACCAATTGACATGCTTACCCGAGCCGTTAATCCCAGCGAAGGGCTTCTCGTGGAGCAGGCAGACTAGGCCATGGCGGTCGGCTGTCTTCTTCAGTACCGCCATAATCAGCTGCTGGTGATCAGCGGCCAAATTGGCCGATTCGAAGAGAGGAGCGATCTCGAACTGACCGGGGGCTACCTCGTTGTGGCGGGTCTTCGCCGGAATTCCCAGTTTGAAGAGTTCACGATCCACTTCATACATGAAGGCCATGACGCGCTCAGGAATGAGCCCGAAGTAATGATCCTCAAATTCTTGGCCTTTGGGTGCCGGGGCACCCATGAGAGTACGACCGGCCGAGAGTAAATCGGGTCGGGCAAAGTAGAAGAGCTTGTCGACAAGGAAGTACTCCTGCTCTGGTCCAGCGGTGGCCGCGACGCGGGTAACATCTTTGTGGCCGAAGAGTTGCAGAATCCTTCGGGCCTGCTTGTCCAGCACCTGCATCGACTTGAGCAGCGGGGTCTTGGTGTCGAGAGCCTCACCGGTCCAGGAGACAAAAGAGGTGGGAATGCAGAGGGTAGCGCCATTGGCGTTCTCTACCAGATAGGCCGGACTAGTCACATCCCATGCGGTGTAGCCACGAGCGGTGTGGGTGGCCCGGATACCGCCGTTGGGGAAGGAGGAGGCGTCAGGTTCTCCTTGAATCAGGGTCTTGCCCTTGAACTTTGAGACATTGGTGCGGCCGTCGTTTCCTGGGTCGTAAAAGGAATCGTGCTTTTCTGCCATGGCACCGGTCAGGGGACAAAATACGTGGGCAAAATGGGTGGCTCCTCGGCTGACCGCCCAGTTTTTCATAGCCTCGGCGACTTCGTCCGCCACGCCTTCCGCAAGTTTGGCTCCCTCGGTGATTGTTTTTTCCACCGCCAGATAAGTCTCTGGCTTAAGGGTCTCTTTCATCAGGGCTAGGCTGAAGGTATTGGAACCGAACATGTTTGCTGGAGTTTCCTCCAAAAAATTCAGGGAAGGCCCCTGTGATTCGCGGGCGGCAATGGCGGCCATACCTGCCATACGGACGGACATATTACTCATAGATCTATAATAGGGTTGTTGGTGTGATAAGATTGCGGGAGCGGCCATCTTCCGCCCGGAGGGGAAATAGCAGCGTCCTCTAAGATAAACGACAGCACACAACGTGCCAAGCAATCATTACTCGAGAGCATGGCCCCCTTGATGGGCCTTACTGGCTAAAGTGCTACAGTTCAAAAGTCTCCCTGCTTCTTTGTGCTCACCTTTGCCCAGAGGGGAGGATAAGAAGGTCGCCACCGGGCAGCTATCCAAAATCCTAAGCCAATCAGCACCAGAAATATTGAAAGAAACTGACCGCGGGTCATCCCCCAGACCAATCCTGCATCTGGTTCTCGGAAGAGTTCGGCCAGGCTTCGTAGGACGGCGTAGCCAATAAAAAACATTCCGGTAATGACCCCATT
>CAXMPH010000233.1:0-2645 GCA_964195055.1 uncultured Chthoniobacterales bacterium
TTGGTTAGGGTCTCGGCAATGCTCCCTCTTACATATCCCCCCAAAGCCAGCCTCCGTCCCCTTGCGAGACTTCATTCCAAGCTGACCTCCCTCAAGCTTCTGCCGTGGCTGCTCGTTTTAGCCCTATTTCTTGTCGCTGGAAGCCCCCTCCGAGCCCAGTTCACCGACATGACAGGGTACATGAATATTTTTGATGCGAACCAAGATGGTTCCCAAGGTGGTTACAATTGGGGAAGTCCTTGGACGGTTTCAGATCTTGAGGCGACCGGTCCTGGTAATGGTGGAGCCCTCAACGAGGATATTGTCCTCGGTCCCAATACCAACACCTTCGATGACCCTGATACGGGCTACTGGCGTAATCCCGAGGGAACCGATGGGGGAAAATTTATGGAGGCCCTCGCCTACGTCGAGCGTGATATCGGACCGCAAGAAAGCAACGCTCAACTCGATGTTGACGTCACCGAATTCACGATTAATGAACGTTATCTCGTTACCCTTTTTGTCAAAGTTCTCAATCCGGCAGCAGGTTGGTCGGTCGCCGTAGAAAACGAGGCGGTTATCACCACCACCGGGGCGTTTTCGGTGAGTCTGCCGGACCTAACTCCCTACCTCGGTATGAAATTGCAGATGGGCACGGTGGTGGAGGGTCTCAACGCCAATCAGGATGATGATTGGGGACAAGTCATCCTCCAGGTAACCAACCGCTCCATTACCATCCCTCAAATCGACTACCCCCCCACCTCGGCAGACCAGCTTTTGATCAATGGTGATTTTGAACTTAGCCAGAATCCAAACTACAGCCAATACGGGATCACTCCTGCTTGGTTTTGGGATCCGTTCGAGGGGTGTATTGTTGATAGTGAAAATCCCGGAGATAGCCCCGATGGATCCAATTTCCTGAGAATCACCGGGCAAACCTACGCGGGGAGTTGGTACGATGGAGACAGTGGTATCACCATCGAGGATGCCTCGGCGGGAAAGATATTTGTTCTATCTTTTGATGCCTTCTTTCCCACAGATTATCAGTCCTCGGACACTTCCATAGCCTTCTACGCCCAAGGCGATGAGCGTAAGAACATCGATCTCGGGCCGCAACTCGCCGGAAAATTGGGAGAGTGGCACAATTATGAAGTAAGCTTCACTGCCAGTGATGCCGAATTTGATCAATTTGCCGCCAATGGCATGCGCTTTAAAATTCAGCCGGAAAGCCGGACGGGTGGCGATGTCCTGCTCGACAATTTTGTTCTCAAGCAAAGGACCCCTGTTCAGGTTGGCCCCCAGCTAGCCGTTGTCGTCGGGGGAGGACAGTATGCCAGCGAAGCCACTACGGATCTTTTCTCACCCCTTGTTGGTTACTCGACGCCTTACCTAGTGAGCTTGGTCAATTCCGGAGCTGAAGAGCTAACCATCAGCAGCGTGTCTTCCTCGCCGGGTGACTTTACCTGGGTCCCCGGAAGCGGAACCCAGTTCCCAGTCACCCTCCTCCCCGGGGAATTTCTCGGTGGTACCTTGACGGTTGATCCGGCCACTCTCGGACAACTTTCAGGAGCGCTTTCGGTTGTTTCGACGGATCCCGATTCTCCAAGCTACCTGCTCAATCTGCAAACTTCTCCTCTGGCGGCCTTTGATGATTTCGAGAGTGGAACCTTCGAGAGCTTGGGCTACACCCTCTTTGGTGACTACCAACTCCCTGCTGCCACCACCACCAGAGTGGAGGGAGGAGTGCTCAATATCGCCTTTAATGCTACTCCGGGAGCGAGTGAGGCAGATTTGCCCTACCTCATGGGAATTTTCAAGGATTTCGCTTCACCCTATTCTCGTCTTGATGAGGCTCTGAGCAGCATGAGCACCGCTCTGAAACAGGCAGGATCCTTTGACGGCTTAGCCTCGCCGGTGCAGGTGGTAGTTTCCAGCTTGAGTGCCACCGGGGCGGTTACCGGCTCGCTCAACCTTGGTGATCCCATTGATGAAACCACCGCCGGTGCTCTCCCAGGCAGCGATGCCTACTTCGAGCCCGACGGTATCACTGATCGCTTTGGGGTGGTGGTTAACAACGGCCTCTCTCTCGCCCCGACTCCCTTCTCCGAGCCGCTGGAGCAAGCGGTCAACGACGAGCAGAACGCCAATTTCGATTTCAATGCCTCGGCCTTTCGCTTGACCCTTGCTTGGACGGATTTTAACTGGGACCTCTCCGCCAATAATACGGTCCAAGTTGACGCTCTTGGCATTTTGCTGGCTCAAGGCGTCCAGCAATTCGTAGTGGCTAACCCAGGCTTCGAGGCGGATAGCGCCAACCCAGGAGGGGAGAACCCGCCGGTGGGTTACCAACAAAACCCTTCAAACTATGTGAGCAAGCAACTGGTTGTCGCAGGCAGTGGCATTTACAATAATACGACGAATCCGGCAGGCGATGATCCTTCAATGCCCTTTGTTCCCATCGAGGGTAATCAGTCGATTAAGGTCTATGGCCAGTACCGATATATCGGCGGGGTCTTTGTCCCCCAAGATGGGACACTTTTCCAATCTTGGCCGGTCAATCAGGTTGCCAGTCTGGTAGTGGGGGCCGAAATCTATGCCACGGTTCAGACCAAAATCTACTCGGTCGATGCGCTGAGCGGAGGAAATCTTTTCAATTACGGCTTTGC
>CAXMPH010000234.1:0-2643 GCA_964195055.1 uncultured Chthoniobacterales bacterium
CCGTGGGAATCCGGCTACCAGGAATGGCTGGCCAACACTATCGGACCGGAAGCCGCCCTCAACAATCTCGCCATCTGCGACGAACTCTCCGACCCGGATCATGACGGCCTCTGCAACCTCCTCGAATACGCCTTCGGAGGCAATCCCCTGGTGGCCGATGCAGCCCTGATCCGTCCACGCCTCTCTCTTCGCGACAACCTCTGGATCCTCACAGTACGCCAGCGCGTCGACACCCTCGATCTCGCGATCACACCACAGGCCACCGCCACCCTTGGGGTCAACCTTGCTGACTGGCGAGCTGATCTGATGACACCTCTGGGGTCACGTCCTGCCACTTCCAGTATCGACGAGTTTGATTATCGACTCGATGACGGAGCCACTAGAGAGGCCTTCCTCAGAGTACAAACCCAACTCACCTCCCCCTGACTTTTCCCATCGCTACCAGACTTTCCCATCAACCAAAAAACCTCAAAAGCATCAAACCCATGTTAAAACTAGCCAGCCGCGTCATCCTCCTAACCTTCCTCTTCTTTTCGTCTGAAGGCCGAGGACAGACAACCATTGCCAACGGCCATGTCGACATCTTTGGCGTGGGGTATGTTGCGGAAGACCCTGGGGCTTTTGATTTTGAATTCCTCATTCACGATGAGGACAGTGGTGCAGAACTAGAACCGAGCAGCACCGTGCTGCAAATCAATGCCACGGGGCTCCAGTCTGTGCCCACGGCTCCGGAATTCTCTTTCTTGGGAACCCCCGGCAGCTCGGTCTACATCCTTCCGAAATTCGAAGAAGAGGCAGACAGTAGTGGGGTCATCTTTGCTGGGGTCGGTACCGAAGAAATCCTTCCGGCTGACTGGGGGCTAGGAGGTTCAGCTATTGCCATAGAGCTGACCGGAGTGCTCAGCGTCCCCCTCGGGGGAAAGTTTGTCCTCTGGGACGAGGACATCTTTGGTGATCCGAATCCGCTGATCAGCAGCAGCGATCTGACAAACTACCCTTCGATCACGGTGCCAATTGACAATCACTCGCATTACTACTGGGGCTTCACCGAACCAGGATCCTACGAACTCGCTTTTGCCGCTTCTGGAACACCGGCTGGTGGGTCGTTGCAAAGTGCAACCCAGACCTACACCTTCCAAGTCGTCCCTGAGCCTTCGACCTTCGCCCTGCTCGGTCTTGGGGCTCTCGCTCTCGCGACTCTGGGATTGCGGCGTAGCTCTGCCCAGCGGCGACTCCCTAAAAACGCAGTGCCCAGCCTCCAGATCTAGCCTTAGAAGATGAGTTGACCACCCGCCGCTCTTGCCCAGACGGCCGAAAGTGTACTCTCTTCGGCCGCTGGGTGGGTTGAAATTCTCCTGGCAAGGGCGAGGCTGGACCAATGGGGTCCGCTCCGAGGCGGGGCTTAGCCCACCTGGGGCTCGTAAGCTAGGTTGGGGCTAAGCCATTTCTCAACCTCGGCTAACCCCATCCCCTTGCGCTGAGCATAGTCTTCCATTTGATCACGTTGGACCTTCCCCACCGCAAAATACTTAGCTTCCGGATGAGAGAAATAGAGACCACTGACCGAACTGGCCGGTAGCATAGCAAGGCTCTCGGTCAGGGAGACATCCGTGTGTTTGGTGCTCTCAAGCAGATCAAAGAGCGACCATTTCTCGGTATGATCTGGACAGGCTGGGTAACCCGGTGCCGGACGAATTCCGCGGTATTTTTCCCGAATGATCTCGTCATTGCTCAGGTTTTCATTTTTCCCATAGCCCCAGAGATCGCGAACCTCTTTGTGCATCCGTTCGGCAAAAGCTTCGGCCAAGCGGTCGGCCAGAGCCTTGAGCAGTAAAGCGCTATAGTCATCATGGGCCGCCTCGAAGGCCTTGGCCCGCTCCTCCACTCCGTGGCCGGTGGTCACGGTGAAGCCGCCGCAGTAGTCGATTCGTCCGCTATCCTTGGGCGCGATGAAATCGGAGAGAGCAAAGTTTGGCTTGCCGGAAGACTTGTCCAATTGCTGACGCAGAGTGTGAAACGTCTTGAGGACCTCGGAGCGATCCGCATCAGGATAGATTTCTATGTCATCGCCGGTACTGTTGGCCGGAAGAATGGCACAAACCCCCTTGGCTGTGACCCAGTTCTCCTTGACGATTTTATCGAGCATCTCGCGGGCATCGCGGTAGAGATCGGTGGCGTGCTCACCCACTACCTCATCCTTAAGAATAGCGGGAAAACGTCCGCGCAACTCCCAAGCATGAAAGAAGGGAGACCAATCGATAAAGTCAACCAGCTCGGAAAGCGGAAAATTATCGAAGGATTTGGCCCCAGTGAAGGCCGGCTCGTCGATCACCGCCTCCTCCCAGTCGGTGGAAAATTTACGCTTACGCGCCTCGGCGATGGAGACCAGCTTGGTCTCGCGTTGCTTCGCTGCAAAATCAGTACGCAGCTGCTCGTAGTCGGCCGCCAGATCGGAGGCAAACTTCGGACGTGTCTCGGGATTGATCAACTTCGAGACAACCCCGACAACCCGAGAGGCATCGGTGACATGGACCACCTCCTTGTCGTAATGCGGGGCAATCTTGACCGCACTATGGGCCCGACTGGTGGTAGCTCCACCAATCATCAAAGGAAGGTCAAATCCCTCGCGCTTCATTTCAGCTG
>CAXMPH010000235.1:0-2629 GCA_964195055.1 uncultured Chthoniobacterales bacterium
GGAAGCTGAAGAACTTGAAGAGGACCGGAGTCCGCTTTTCGGCAAGGCAGACTGGTTGGTCGCCCTCGTGGCGGCACTGATCAGTGGAGGGGTCTACTTTTACACAGCCCAGCCCAATGTGGGGCTGCTCGACTCGGGAGAGTTTATCGTGGCGGCCCAGCATTTTGGAGTACCTCATCCCACGGGGTATCCCCTGTGGACTATTTTAGCGTGGCTTTTCCAGTTGCTCCCTCTCGGTAACGCCGCTTGGGAGATCAATCTTTTTAGCGGCCTCTGTGGTGCCTTGGCGGTAGGCGTCACCGCCTTGCTGGGATCGAGTATGCTGCGCTGGATGATGCCCTGGTGGGGGGACTCGGAAGAGCCAGCGCGTCCGCTTCTGGTGGCTCTGCTGGCTTTGAGCTTTTCTCTTCTCTTTGCTTTCAGTTTTTCCTTCTGGACCCAGGCGGTAATCGCCGAGGTCTACACCTTGCATGGCCTACTCATCGGGCTTTTTCTTCTCTCTCTCTACTGGTGGGTCCGTCAGCCGGAGCGTGACTTACCGGTCCTGATTACCTTTTTTGTTTTTGCCTTGGGCATGAGCAATCACCACCTGACCTTAGCCCTAGCTCCGCTTCCTCTTTTACTTCCACTCCTGGTGCGGCGAGCTATTTTTTGGGAGGTTCTCACCGGTTCATTGGTTAGCGCCTCGCTGGTTTATCTCGTCTTTGCCTGGCTTTCTAGTGATGCCACGACTTGGTCCACGGCGATGCGCTTCTTCTATTTCGCCATGTTCGGACTCATCGTCCTTTTGGCCCTGAAGTGGCAACGGACCAATGCCCGAGTTGTCCTCTTTGTTCCCTTAGCGGTCATTCTTGGTCTTCTGCCCTACGCCTACATGCCTCTGGCCTCCTCGACGAACCCTCCGATGAACTGGGGCTACACTAGCACCGCGGAAGGTTTCTTTTATTCGATCAATCGCAGCCAATATGATGGGAGTCTCTCCGATCTTATTGTCCGCACCTTGGGCCGAGGGATGGGGACGGCCCCTCAGGTCACCAAGGAAGTTGAATACCACGGTCGGGTCTCGACTCTGGAACTAGGTCGCCGGTTTTCCGAATTTTATTGGCAAAAGTTGCTGGCGAATTTCACTCCGTGGGCCGCGGTGGCGTTTCTCGTTGCGGTGGTGGCTCTCCTGCGGCTACCGCTGCCCCAAAGGGCCTTTCTTTACCTCCTCTTCATCGGGTTCTTCTTGGCCGCTTTTCTTCAGCCGATTATGGAGCGGAGCGAGACCACCCTGGATGCGTGGTCCCTTCAGTTTCCTTATCACGGCTATGCCTACCTGATGTTTTCTCTGATTTGCCTGACTGGGACGGGCTTCATCCTGACTCGGCTAGAGTCAGCCAGGCCATCCTTGGCCCCCCTGTCCTGGCTCCTCCTTCTTCTCCCACTTTGGACCGGCTGGCACAACGCTCCGCTTTGCAGCCAGCGGGATCACTGGTTTGGCTGGACCTACGGTCACGACATGCTGGCAGAACTGCCGAAAGGGGCGGTTCTTTTCGGCGGAACGGATCCGGGACGCTTCATCCCAACCTACATGATCTTGGGAGAGAGCTTCGTCGATCCCGAGGACCGTCGGGATCCCGATTTCGATCGTCGTGATCTCGTGATCATTACCCAGAACGCCCTTGCTGATAGTTTCTACCAGAGCTACATCAACGACCATTACGCTCCGGGGCGTCCTTCGGCCAAGGGATGGTTTGAGAAGTGGCTCGGTCGGGATGAGCAGTATCCTTCCGCGGAGACGATTTTGCCAACTTATGCAGAGACGGTGGCCTTGTTGCGCCAAGTTACGGCTGACCTTCCGCCGGGGTCCAATATGAAGGATCCAGGCATTGGGGCGATTTATCACGGGACTATCGCTCAGTGGATTTTTGAGAAAAATAAGGACAGGCGAGAGTTTTTCGTCGAGGAAAGTTTTCCGATGGATTGGATGTATCCTTATGCGGTTCCCCATGGGTTGGTTTTCCGGTTGGAGAAGGAACCGTTGGACACCCTTCCTCCGCATTCGGTCGCCCAGGACTTTCAGTTTTGGAATGATTATGTCGACGGGCTTCTCTCGGACCCCAACTACCACGAGGATTTCGACGCCCAGCGCTCCTTTGCCAAGCTTCGAAATTCCACCGGCAACCTCTACCGATCCCGTGAGATGTGGAGCGAGGCGGAGAAAGCCTATCGCCAGGCCCTCCAGTTGCAGCCGAACAACAGCGAGTCGCTGGCGGCTCTCAACAAAATACTGCAAAAGCAGAAGCGCTGGGGCGAGATGGTCGCCACCTGGGACCGAGCCCTCCTCGACGACCCACGCAACCGCTCGCTCCAACTCTCCCGTCAGCGGGTCACCCAACTACGGCAAGGAGCCCGGGAAATCGAGAAATTGCAAGAGGTCTTGGATTCCGATCCAGAGGACTCGATGGCTCTCTCCCATTTGATGCGTCTTCTGCTGGAAACGGATCAGGTCGAGGAGGCCAATCGGCAGTTGGAGGTCTCTGGTCAAGTCTTCGGTGATGATCTGGATTACCTTCAATTTGCTACCGAATTCTGCAACCTCCACGGCCTGTGGGAAGCTGGTCTGGGACCGGCCCGCAAGTGGACC
>CAXMPH010000236.1:0-2621 GCA_964195055.1 uncultured Chthoniobacterales bacterium
AAAACTAATCCGCTCTTCCGAGACCAAAGGCCCCTCCCATCTCAGGCAATCCCCCTCCCTTAGGCTTTTCTCAGCAGTGGCAGGGTACCGAACTCGCGGCCTAGAACAGGAGCGGAACCGGTATTGAGCCACTGCTCA
Source organism: uncultured Chthoniobacterales bacterium (assembly GCA_964195055.1). Taxonomy (GTDB): domain Bacteria; phylum Verrucomicrobiota; class Verrucomicrobiia; order Chthoniobacterales; family JACTMZ01; genus JACTMZ01. The sequence goes on from CAXMPH010000236.1 coordinate 139, forward strand.
AGGATGGTGGCGTAAACACTGCGAAAGTCGGTGTTGTGAATCAGATCCCCGCGGTGGAGCTTAGTCAGGCTGGGATACTTGCCATAAAGGCCTCCCTGCAAGGCACCGCCGAAAAGAAAGAGCGGGGCCGCTGCACCATGATCGGTGCCACCGCTGGCATTCTGGGCCACCCGACGCCCGAATTCACTGAAGGTTAGCATCATGACGCGGTCGAAGTTGCCTTGGTCCTTGAGGTCACGGCAAAAAGCCCCCACGGCTGCATCAAACTGAGCCAGTTGCCGCTCGTGAGCCCCTGCCTGATTGGCATGAGTGTCAAAGCCCCCGAGAGAGACATAATAAACCCGCGAAGGCATGCCCCCGCCGATCAAGCGAGAAACCAACTGCAACCGACGCCCCAAATCTGTTGCGGGATACTTAGCTCCACCACGGACCTTACCTAGAATATCCTGCACCTGTCCGGAGGACGCCACCGCATCTAGGGAAGCACGCTGGAGAAAGTCGGCCACATCAACATCTGGCTGAGCCGCCCCGAAGAGCATGTCGATCGAACCACCCTCAGGGGCTGCCGCATCATCATTCGGCTCCATCTCGGCGGGTGCCATGCCGTCCTGAAACTGATAATCCTGCGGCGCTCCGATAGCGACGGCTCCTCCCGACTTAGAACGCAAAACCTGCGGCGTCTGATCCCCAATGGCAATGGCTGCACCTGGGTCCTCCCCCGAGCAGGCCGAGTCGCAGTATCGACCCAGCCAACCATAAGCTTCATTTTTCTCCGCATCACTGGCGGTGTGCCAGATTTCGGTCGAACGGAAGTGGGAGCGGTTCGGATTGGGGTACCCCACCCCCTGAACAATGGCGGCCTCACCGCTTCCTTGCAGGGCCGCCAGATTTTCCAGAGCCGGGTGCAGACCGCAATAGTCATCGAGCGGGTGGACTTGATTGGCCGGAATAGCCAGATCGGGGCGCGCCTTGAAATAGGCATCGTCGGCGTAAGGAATCAGGGTATTGAGGCCGTCATTACCCCCGGCCAACTGCATCACCACCAAGATGGTATTATCCTTCCCCGTCACCGGGGAAAAACTCGAAGCAGCCACGCCCTCGAGCGCGGCGAAGGTGCGGTTGACAAAGGAGGGGACGGTCGGAGCAAGAGCACCCCCGAGGATGACGGTGCGAAGAAACTTGCGCCGGGTGAAAAAGGGATCGGTCATGAGATTAGCAGAGGTTGTATTCGGGGGCCCCGAGAAGAACGACCGAGGCTTCACGCACGGTTTCGTCGTCGCAGGGAAAATTGCTTTTTTGCCAGAGATCCCTGAGGCGGCCGTCCGTCCCCTCGCTACTTTTGCCCACAAGAAAAACCTCCTTCAGGCGCCTTTCGAGGACTCTCGCGGTGGCGCGATCCGCTGCGGGGGCAACCGAGGCCCAGGCAAACGCATTCATCGAGTCCACCGAATCCACCGGCAAAGGCGGGGCCGCCAGAGCGAACAAACGCGCCGTATTACTCCGCCGGATGAGGGTGGCGCTGTTGATCCAGGTTATCCCCCCATCCCATCCTTTAACACTGGGAGGCATGAAAAGATTCTGGCCGAGCTCCGCCGTGAGAGGGAGAAGAAGGCTGGGGGGAAGTAGTTGGCGTCCCAGTTCCCGAGAAGCTTGCACCGCCCATTGCACCGGGCTTTTCACCTGGATGGCTCGAGCACGGGCCGAGTAAAATTCCGGATGGGTAAAGATCATTTCCAGCAATGCTCTGGTTTCAAAATCGTGGGCTCGGTAATGTTTGGCCAAGGAATCAACTAACTCTGCTGAAGGTTGCGGGTAGGCATAAAATTCCCAAATCTTGGTGGCGAGAAATTTTGGGCACTCGGACTGAGCACAGATAATCTTGACCGCCTCAGCGGTGGTGAATCTTCCACTTCTGCCAAAGAGACGCTTTCGCCCATCGTCAAAACGTCTCGGAACAAATTCGGCTTCTCCTGTGGTCTGATTGATCCGCCACCCGGTAAAGCAGCGCGCCGCTTCAACGACGTCATCCTCGCTGTAGTGACCCTCACCGAGAGCAAAGAGTTCCATAATTTCCCGGGCAAAATTTTCGTTGGGCGCCTTGGCCCTACTCTGGCGCCCATCCAGCCAGATGAGCATGGCCGGATCGCTGACCATCGCCTGACAAAGATCCCGAAACGACCCAAGCCCCAGACGCCGGAAGGTCTCATTCTGCGCCAGCATATGGTGGGCATACTTGACCTTGGTCTCGCTGGTGGCGAAATGCCCGTGCCAGAAAAGGGTAAGCTTTTCCTGGGTCGCCCCCGGACCGGAGCGCATCCGGTCCATCCACCAAAATCGGATAGCCTTCATTTTTTCTTTGCACCGTGATTATGACTCTATTCATAGCTTTCTTGTTCTTGGCATTTTTCGGATGTTTCTTGTTCTCGACGTTTTCTTCCATCTCCTTTTGCAGGTCATCATCTCTATTCATCGGTTTCTTCTTC
>CAXMPH010000237.1:0-2620 GCA_964195055.1 uncultured Chthoniobacterales bacterium
GACCTGACGCAACCGTGGCCGAGGATCTGCTGGAAACTAAGCGGGCAGACCTACAGCAAGGTCAATCGAGAGGAAACGTCCGCCCCGGGAAAAGTTCCTCTTGATCAACTCCGACGAGAACCCACTGCCAGGGCCAGATGCCGTTTTTCTGCCAGCGAAAGACAAAGGGTTTTTCCAACTCTCTTAATTTGGCCATCACCCCGTGGGCTAAAGCGGTACCAGATCCAAAGATTTCCAGAGGGGCGGTCGAGGAAGCCTCTTGGCCATCAAGGGAAACGTCAAGGGGGCCCATGGGCACGAGGTGGAGGGCAAAAAAGTGACTGAACAACTCTCGGGCATTGTTGATGGCTGTGGCACGATCATGGCCCCACCTGTCGCGGTAATCAGCTGACATCATCACCGTTACTTTGGGCCAGTTCCTTGCCGAGGTACGCCCCAGCAGATTCAAAGTGTGCCGTTCCACCTGCCTCTCTGGTTGCCAAAGCAAGTAGAGCCAAACCCCCAAGATGAGGCAGAGGACAACCCCCATCCATTTAATCCAAGCCAGCGGAACACGCATAGGGCATCTTAGCAAATCAGGATCAAACCGAAACACCATCCACCAATCGTCTTGCAGTGAAACCGAACAGAGGTGATGTTTCTTTCACCCATGCCCCAAAATAAACGACGCTCACCTGCCAAAGGCGACCGCCGACCTCCCCCCCGCCGCAAAGGCAGACAGGGCAAGCCGGCCGGACAAAAAACAGCTTCCAAGAGAGAGAAACCTCAAATCGTCCCGGGTCCCGGCTTGGTACCTGAGGGTCCTTCCGATCCAGAATTGGCCAAACGCGTTCTCGCCCTAGTCCGCAAGGGCCTCGAGGCCCCACCAACTCTGCAGGAAATTGCCAAAGCCCTTCAGACCACCGACGGCCAAGCCTCCGCCTTAGCCAAGACGATCCATGACCTTGAGCTAGCTGGCGAAATTGTGCGCGTGCGCAAGGAACATTTCACCATTCCCTCGGAGGCAGATTTGGTTGTCGGGACGATCCAACTCCATCGCGATGGTTCCGCTCATCTTCTCAGGGACAAGACGGGCGAACAGGAGTTCTACCTTACCCCAGAAAACACCACCACCGCCCTGCCTGGAGACCGGGTGGTGGCGCGTCATCTTCACGATCAGCCCCTCCATCGTGGCTACCAACCCTGCGGACGTGTCATCCGTATTCTCAAGCGTGGCACCACCACCGCGGTGGGGACCTTGGATAAATCAGACCGGTTCTGGCACGTCGTACCTGACGATAAACATTTCATCCACAATATTTATGTTCCTTCCCCGGCGGCGCCTCTTCGTCCCAACCAAGGAGATAAGGTCGTGGTTAAAATCAGGGAGTGGACCTCCCGCCACGTCAATCCCGAAGGGGAGATCATCGAGGTGCTCGGGCCGGCGGACAAGCCCGGCATCGACATCGAGTCGATCATCCGAAAATTCGACCTGCCCACTCATTTTCCTGAGGCGGTTCTGGCCGGAGCGGAAGCATTTCCCGCCTCGGTGCCTCCCACGAGTGCCGATGGCCGTGAGGACTGCCGCGAGACCCTCGTCATCACCATTGATCCAGATGACGCGAAGGACTTTGATGATGCTATCCATGTTGAGGAAATCCAAGATGGATGGCGCTTGACGGTGCACATCGCGGACGTCTCCCACTACGTTACCTCCGGCACAGCGCTCGATACCGAAGCGCTCAAGCGAGGCAACAGTGTCTACTTGCCCGATCGGGTTATTCCCATGCTTCCCGAGGCGCTGAGTAACGGCCTCTGCAGCCTCCGCCCCAACGAGGATCGACTCGCTTTCGCAGCCATCCTCGATATCTCCCGCGAGGGAAAAATTCGTCGCTCACGCTTTGCCAAGACGATCATTCGCAGTGCTCGCCGCTTCACCTACAAGGAGGCCTACGCCCGACTCCAAGAGAAACCAGGCAATGACATTGACCACATGCTCCACCTTGCTTGGGCGATGGCCTCAAGCCTGCGCAAGCGAAGATTCAACGAAGGGTCCCTCGATCTCGACTTTCCTGAGGTCAAGGTCTGTCTCGACTCTAAAGGGCAGCCGGTCCGCCTCGAGCGAATTGAGAATGACATCTCCCACCAACTGGTTGAGGAGTGCATGCTGGCAGCCAACGAAGCCGTGGCCCTACTCTTCCGCATGACTCCAGCGGCAGCGATCCATCGGGTGCACGATAAGCCGGACGAGGCAAAACTCAACGAATACCGCGAGCGGGTGCAGATGCACGGGCACAAAGTCGGTAATCTTTCGGTGCGCAAAGAGCTCACCCGCTTCCTCCGCACCCTCCGGGGACAGCCCGAGGAGTACGCCCTCAAGACCGCTCTGCTCAAGAGCCTCAAACGAGCCGTCTACTCCCCAGAGCCGGCAGGGCATTATGGTTTGGCTAAAAGCGACTACACCCATTTCACCAGTCCGATCAGACGTTATGCTGATCTCATGGTCCATCGCGTGCTCTCCGAAGTTTGCCGCTACACCAAGCCGAAGGGGCGCACTCCATTCGGGGAAATCGCCCGGCACATCTCCACCACCGAGCGCAATGCTACGGAGGCCGAGCGGGAGGCGATACGCTTGAAGAAA
>CAXMPH010000238.1:0-2591 GCA_964195055.1 uncultured Chthoniobacterales bacterium
TTGGTCGCGTCTGCCTCTTCTCGCTTCCACAGGCGCTCAGCTTTGTCGTGTTCGTCGTCCGACTTCTTGAATTTTCCGTCAAACCATTTGCCGTCGTATTTACCCGCGGTTACCCCGAATTCACCGTGGATCTCGAAGTAGGTTCGGGGCTTGAAGTTGCGGATTTTTTCCTCCCGCTCAACCAAGATGGCGAGGGTTGGGGTTTGCACCCGTCCCACCGGGGTTACCTGAAAGCCACCCAAGAGTTCCTTGTAAAAAGCGGTCATGGCGCGGGAGCCATTAATCCCGACGAGCCAGTCGCTTTCGGAGCGGCAGGTGGCGGCTTCCGAGAGGGGGATCATTTCCGCATCCTCTCGAAGGTTGGCAAAGCCCTCACGAATGGCATTGGCGGTCATGGACTGCAGCCAAAGACGTTTGGCCGGTTTCTTGTTTTTGAAGTGCTGAACGACGTAACGAAAAATGAGTTCACCTTCGCGGCCGGCATCACAGGCATTGATCACCTCGGTTACATCTTTCCGTGCGAGAAGTTTTTTGAGAATGCGAAGTTGCTCTTTGGCTTTTTCGCGGGGAACAAGATCGAAGTGATCGGGGAGGACGGGGAGGTTTTCCAGGTTCCATTTCCCGCGGACTACCTTGAAGCTCTCTGGCTCTTGGATCTCGAGAAGGTGGCCGACGGTGTGAGAGATCACCATGGTGTCTCCTTCGTAGTAGCCTTTTTCTTTTTTGAATTTTCCGAGCGCTCGGGAGAGATCTCCCGCCACGCTGGGCTTTTCTGCAATGACAAGTGTTTTGGACATTGTTAGACGAGTTTGACGAAATATTTTCCAGGAAGTTGCTTGACCAAGTGCCTTAGTTCAAGGGCCAGCAACGTGGAAGACACGGCGGCAGCTGTCAACCCGCTTGTGCTAATGACGGCCTCTAGCGATGTCTCATCGGGGCCTAAGGCGTCGATGACTTTCCTCTGATTAGGCGAGAGATCCACGGGGACGGTGGCCGGAGGAAGGTCAGGGTTTTCTCGGAAAACTAGGGGCAGGTCATCGAGGATATCTTCAACGCGGATGACCAGTTTGGCCCCTTGCTGAATCAGTCGGTTGGAACCTAGACAGGTCAGCTGATCGATACGGCCGGGTACGGCGTAGAGAGTGCGACCCTGCTCGGCCGCCATATCGGCACTGATGAGGGCGCCGCTGTTCGCGGCGGCCTCGACGACAAGGACACCAAAGCAGCAGCCGGTGACAATCCGGTTGCGGATGGGAAAAGTTTGTCGATCGGGTGCCTTTTCTATGGGGAACTCGGAAATAACCGCGCCCGACTTGGTGATGCGCTCGGCCAAAGTTGCGTTCTCTGGCGGGTAGAGATGACCCATACCAGAGCCGAGAACCGCGAGGGTGCGTCCCTTGGCCGCCAAGGCGCCGAGGTGAGCCGCGGTGTCGATGCCTCGCGCTAATCCGCTCACCACGGTGAGCCCAGCGTAGGCTATTTGAAAGCTGAGTTTTTTCGCGGACGCGGTAGCGTAATGGGAGGCCTTGCGTGAACCGACCACCGCCACGGCCTGATGGTCCCTTTGGAGGAGTTGCCCCTGAATGTAAAGGACGATGGGCGGAGCGTGAATTTGGCGCAAGAAGGGAGGGTACTCGTCGTCCTCAGCGGTGATGACGTGCGCCTCCAGATCCGCGGCTTTTTTCAGCTCTGCCACCGGGTCGGCGAATTGTTCCCAGTGGGCAATGTTATGCGCGAGCTGACGGCCGATCCCATCGACCTTGGCTAGTTGGTCCGAAGGAGAGCGGAGGATCTTCTCGGCTGAGCCGTAGGTATCGAGGAGTCGGCGCAGGCGCACTGGACCCAGCAAGGGAACCATGTTGAGGACGATGCAAGCCTCGCGGTGGGTCATAGGGAAACGGTGATAGCTCCGCCAAAGAAGTCAAGCTGTCGGCCAAGGAAAGATAGTGCCCCCTGAGGAAAAAGGCGGGATGCGGTTGGGCTGGCCACCGGAGAAGGATGGCCTAAGGTAGCCGACGTGAAGGCATTGATGCTGACCAACGAGTACCCGCCACATGTCTACGGCGGCGCGGGAGTCCATGTTGACTATTTGTCCCGCGAGTTGTCGCGACTGATGGAGGTAGAGGTCCGTTGTTTCGGTGAGCAGGAGTCTCGAGAGGGAGATCTCACGGTGCGGGGCTTCGGCCTTGATCAGTCAGGATTCGGCTGCCCTCCGGCACTTCGTCCGGTTTTTGCGGCGGTTCAGCGCGATCAAGCGATGGCGGCTGCCGGAAGCGATGCCAACCTTGTTCACGTCCACACTTGGTACACCCATCTGGCAGGGATTTTGCTCAAGCTTAACTACTCCCTTCCTCTGATCCTGACGGTGCACTCGCTGGAGCCGCTGCGGCCGTGGAAGCGTGAGCAACTTGGCGGGGGCTACGATTGTTCGGTGTGGATTGAGCGGACCGCGATCGAGATGGCCGACGCCGTCATTGCCGTCTCTCAGTCAACCAAGGCCGATGTCCTCCGACTCTTCAAGGTAGACCCGCAGCGCCTCCACGTCATTCACAACGGAATTGATCTTGAGGAATACCACGAGCGGCGGAACG
>CAXMPH010000239.1:0-235 GCA_964195055.1 uncultured Chthoniobacterales bacterium
ACGCATGATGAAAGGAACCCCAGAATCGTCCGCTTCCATTGTTTCGGTAATAAGGCCTCCCAGAACAACGGTCCCTCCGCTCGGCACCGTCACGGTGGTGGTCAGTTCCTGGGCACTGATGATCGGGGCCTTGTTCCCATTGCCGAACTCTTCCTCACCCAGCAGGTTATTGTTTGTCTGGGCGATGACCAAGGTCACCTCTTTATTAGAATTGATCAAGGGGACCACCTCAAGT